>NZ_JBXEJO010000007.1:0-160113 GCF_056837965.1 Bradyrhizobium ferriligni | reverse complement strand
GCCGAAAGCGCGTTCGTGACGCCCTTTATATGGCGGCCCTCAACGCAGTTCGCAGAGCTGACCCGTTCAAGGCCTTCTATGCACGACTGCGACAGGCCGGAAAACCAGCCAAACTCGCCCTCATCGCCGTCGCCAGGAAGCTGCTCACGGTCCTCAATGCCATGATGCGAGACCGAAAGCCGTACCTGCAGACCAAACCAACATAACAGTTGCCTGCTTTCGCAGGGACGACGTCCGGAAGGCGCCGCGGCCTCTCGGTTCACGCACGGACGTCTCTGGAATACTGGATCGCTCGCATGTGCGCATGCGCGGGTGATGACTCGGCGCTGTTTGACATCTTGAATCGAGAACCATCCTCACCGTCGTCCTGGCGAAAGCCAGGACCTATTACCACCGGCTTTGGTTGTCGGAAGGATCGTGGCCCCAGTGTCGCGCAACAATTCGCATTTGGGGTAATGGGTCCTGGCTTTCGCCAGGACGACGTCAAGGGATGTGGCTCCGCTTCGCCCCGCCCCTAACCCGATCGCTTGTTGCTGGTGTTCTGGATCAGATTGCCGTGCGCGGCCTGCTCGCGGATGTTGTGCTTCTCGTCGTCGCGATGGCCCTTGGTGGTGTCGATGGGAACGCTGGGGGTGCTGCCGGGGCCCTTGTGGCTCTTGTTGTCGTCCGGAACGGGCTGGATGGTCTTTGTCTTTGGTTTCGTCATCATCGTCTCCGTTACGCATCGAGACAACGCAGCCGGTGCGGACGGCGTTCCCGGAACGAAACGTCGTTCCCGGAACGAGACTTCACGTTCCTGGAGATGTGGCGTCACGTTCCAGGAGATATGGCTTCACAGCCGACCCTACAGCTTCTCCTGCTGCGACGGCTGCGCCTGTTGCTGCTGGCGCTGCCGTGCTTGCTCCTTGGCGTGATGGCGGCCGTAGAGGCAACCGGCGGCGGCGCCGAGCATGCCGTGATGGCCGGCATAATGACCGGCGACGCCGCCGACGATCGCGCCCTTGATGCAACCCTTGGCGTCGGCAGGCGACGCCGCGGCGAGCGCGCTGACGGCAATGACGGACGCGAGAACAATCGATTTCATGATGCGGCTCCAATGCAATGCTGCCCCATCAACGGTGAAGCGGCACCGCCGGTTCCGAGAAGAAGAAGCGGTTCACCATCGACCTCGCCGCCGGCAAGGCGGCGCCGATTAGCTGTTATCGAACGCACCGCGACAGCGAGCCGGCGCGATCTCACCGGCCGGCCCCGGAGGAGCTCAAGGCCTCATGGCCGGCGTCGGCGCCGGTTCACCGTCGCGCGGTGCGCGCTCGCATGATCTATTTGGAGACAACCAGGGCGGCGACGGCAAGCGGCATGGTGCTTCTCATACGGAACTCCTGATCGCGGATGCGTCGCCCACGCCGAACCAACCGGGCGCGCGCCGGGAGGTTTCATTAACTCGCGGATAGGCGCCGCCGCGCCCGCTTCACGTCCGCAGGACGCGATCAGTGCCGCCGATCAGTTCAATGTCTTGCCGCCGCCGGTGACGCCGTCGAGGAACAAACCGGTTTCGCGGTTGAGAAACTCGACATCCGCCGGGAAGAAACCGCCGGCCGAGGCGTGGCCGGTCACGGTGCCCGGGCTGATCGTCTTGATGGTCACGCCTCCGATGTTGTGGCCCATCTGGTTCGGCTCGAATTCGGGATTCAGCAGGTCCTTGGTGCCGGTGAGGATCAGCGTCTTCGCCTTGATCGAAGCCAGCGCCTTCGCGGTGTCGCCGCCGAACCCGGCCGTGGTGCCGACATCGTGCCGGTCATAGGCCCAGCTCTGGTAGATCCAGTCGTTGGCGTCGAACAGCTTCCACAGCGCGGTCTCCTGCTCGGCCATCCAGGGCAGCACGTCGGGGCCGGACTTGAACTGCGCCGCATACATGTCGGGCGTGCGCGCCGCGAGCAGCGCAACGATATCGCGAAACAGCTTGAGGCCCTTCTCCGGCGGCGCCTCGTAATTGCCGTCCTTCCACGCCGGATCGTTCATGATCGCCTTGCGCGAGGCCTCCATCACCGCGACCGACCAGGCCGGCGTCTTCGCGAGCGGCACCATCGCAACCAGCGCGTCCATGAAGTCCGGATGACTGACGCCCCATTGCAGCGCCTGCATGCCGCCCATCGAGGGGCCGACCACGGCGACGACATGGTCGATGCCGAGCTTCTCCTTCATCAGCCGGTACTGCGATTCCACCATGTCGCGGATCGCGAATTTCGGGAACTGCATCCGCGGCTGCACCTTCGAATTGCTCGGCGACGTGGTCAGCCCGTTGCCGATCGCATCGGTGCAGACGATGAAGTACTTGTCGGGGTCGAGCGCCTTGCCGGGGCCGATCATGAAATCGAGCCGGTGATGATTGCCCGAGATCGCGGTCACCATCAGGATGGCGTTCGACTTCTTCGCGTTCAGCGTGCCGTGGGTGACGTAGGAGATCGAGAAATCCTTGATCGCCTCGCCGCTCTCCAGCTTGAGGTCGCCTTCATTGTAGAGCTGGTGGGCAGGCTGCTGCGGCGTGTGTGCGAAGGCGGGCGGGATCGCCGGGCATGCCAGCAGCGACAGGATCGCGGCGAAGTGGGTGATGCGCTTCATTGGTCTCTCCCCATCGGGGCGGCTCTGTTCGGCCGCCTTCCGCTGCGAAGCATACGGGCCGGCGGTGCCGCGGCAAGGCGCGGGCGCGAAGATTTAAGCGGCGCACGCGCGGAATAAACCGCCGCCCGCACCGCGACGGCCGCCTGTCGTTGCATTGCGCGAACCGGCGCGCCGCATGCATTTTGTGCCACAATGCACGCGCTGGTTGCCGAACCTAATCGCGTCTCGCGCGTCAAACATGTTGTTGATTGTGGAATGCTCCGGTTCACAATGCCGGGCCAGAGCGAGTCGGCGGAGTCGATCATGGGCGAGGATTTGAACCGGCAGCGCGTCTTGAACTTCCTCGACGTCTACTATGCCGGCGGCATCGAGGGCGCGCTCGATCGCTGCAGCGACGACGTCGCGTTTCTCGCCAACGCCCCGATCGACATTCTTCCGCATATGGGCCAACACCGCGGCAAGGCGGCGCTGCGCCAGATGTGGACCACGATCCACGAGCGCTATTCCGACATGCGCTACGAGGCGCCGATCGTGGTGACCCAGGGCGACCGGGTCGCCGCGCAGCTGCGCGTGTTCTTCCGCAAGCGCAATAACGCCCGCGTGGTGCAGTTCGACGTCGCGGTGTTCTACACGCTGCGCGACGGCAAGATCACCGAGATCCGCGAGATCATCGACACCTTCGACCTCGTCCAGCAGGTGCTGGAGCGCGACGTCGCGGCGGCGCTGGCCGGTCATGACCACATCGTGCCCGCAAATTCGCAACGCCAACGTTGAACCTCGACGGCCCGGCGCTGACCTATGACTGGGCTTGTTGCGGTCGGGGGCTGAATCACCATGAAAGTCGCATTGCTCGCTGTGCTTGGCCTGGCGCTGGGCGCCCTTGGCGGCGCCGCCTTCGGCATCGGAGCCGGGCTTAGCTGGATCGGATTGGCCAGAACCTCGGGTATCGACAGCGGAACGCTGGTGTTTTTCACCTTCATGCCGCTCGGTGCCGCGATCGGCGGCATCGGCGGCGCGCTGCTGTTCGCGGTGGTGGCGATCCGCGACGCCGAGATCGTGATCGAGCGGCAGCCGGTGCGGCAGCGCGACCGCTGAAATGCGGTCACCGAAGCGTTTTCGAGCAAAACGGCTGCCGGTTCGCGTCAAGAAAACGCGTCAGAACCAGAATCTGGAACCCCATTCCGATCCTGTCGGAGTAGGATTCCAGAGGGCGGCGGTCACATTCCGGTAAAATTCCGCGCAATTGTGCATTGCAAAAAAGTCATTTGCGTTTTTGCGGTTCCGCACTATTTCAGGCCGCAATAGCGATGTGCAGCAACCTGGCAAGACGTCGGCGCTGATCCCTGCCATCCGTTTGCGTTTGAAAATCCAGTTTCAGGACAAGGCCAAAATGACAGAGCATAGTCTCTGGCGTTTTTCGCGCGCATTGCATCGCGCGATCAACGAACGCCAGCTTGCAGATATCGAGCCGCTGCTCGACGACGAGGTCGAATGGTCCATCTATGGGCCGATCGAGCTGTTTTCTTTTTTCGGCGCGCGCCGCGGCAAGGCCGCGGTGCTCGAGGTGATCAGGCAGATCGGTGAGAACCTCAGGGTTCACCGCTTCGACCGGGAACAGATCATGCTCGGCGTGGATTCCGCAGCCTCGATGTTGCGCTATTCGCTGACGGCACTCGACTCCAACAAGCCGATCTCGCTCCGGATCGCGCATTTCGCGCAGTTCAGGGCCGGCAAGCTGACGAGCTTCCGCGTGCTGGTCGACAGTTTCGACCTGGTCGAGCAGACCGTCGGCTACCCGATCCATCTGCCGCGCATCGCGGTCTGACGGCTTTTCGATTTCACGCCTTCGTCATGTCCGGGGCCCCTGCCCCGGCAGCGGCGGCCTGTTTTGCCAGCCCCGAACGGCCGCGCTCGGGACGCGCCGCGCGAACGCGCGGCGCGTTTGTCCCGGACATGACGATCACGCGTTGATCACTTGCTTTCAGAGCGCCGATGCCACAATTTTGCGCCACGGCAATGCATGCTGCGGCTCTGGAATTTGCGGGCTGGGAATGACCTTCACATTACGATTTGGCTGGGCAAGGCTGCCGGTGCTGGCGGCCGGCTTCAGCTTGGCGATAGCGCTGTCGGCCGCCGCGCAAACCCCGCCATGGCAGATCGCTCCCGCCGCCCAGGATACCGCAGCCGATAGCGCCGAGGCTGCAGCCGACGAGGAGCCGCCGGCGGCCAATGCCAATGACGCCGACATCCTGAAGGACATCGACGAGAGCAAGCTCGACTGGAGCCAGCTCGACACCGACTCCACCAGCCTGCCGACGCTGGCGCCGAAGCGTGCGGCGAGGCCCGCCAGCGTCGCCGGCAACGATCCATCCTGGTCAACCAACAACAACGCGAACGGCTCGTCGGCGGTGTCGGTCAAGCAGTCGATCTCGCCATTCCTCGACACCCGCATCGGCGCCGACATGACGGTCGCGAGGCAAGGCACGATGACGACGTCGGAGCAATTGTCGGAGCGGCTCGCCAATGGCGGAAGCCCGCCGCAGTCCGGCGGCTCGGCCTGGGCCGCGATCTCGACCGGCGGCGTAGCCTCGATCTGGGACAAGACCTCGGTCGAGGCGCGGGTCGATCCCTCCGCCGACCAGAGCAAGGTCGGCACCTCCCTGAGCAAGTCGATGCCGCTGTCGGAGCAATATTCGCTGACGCTGCAGAACGGCTACAACCTCATCCAGCAGGGCGTGGTCCCGGTGCCCGGCATCGTCAGCCACCCCTCGCGCAGCTACGACACCGATCAGTCGGCGAGCCTGTCCGTTAACGACACCGGCACCAGCATCACGGCAGGCCAGACGCTGTCGACCTCTGACGACAGATGGTTGCGCCGGATCGGCGCCGAGCAGAAGCTGTTCGACGGGGTCACCGTCTCCGGCTCGGTCGGCGAGACCTCCCAGGGCGCGACCAACAAGAGCATCAGCGCCGGCTACAAGCGCTCATGGTGAACGGTCTGTTAGCTCTATCGCGCTAAATGATCAGGCATTGCCGCAACTTGGCCCAGATGCGGTCAAATTCGGCGGCACTGATAGGTCCGTAACTTCATCAATTCGTCGTGCGGGGGACAAGCCGCGCTTCGCTATTGCGAACTAGGGGAAAGCCGATGAACGCCACCAACCGTACCGAGGAAGCCGAAGCCGAAACGACGTCCGAGGTCGACACCAACCTTGCTGCGGTCTCGGAAGTCGAAGCCGGCATCCGCGACTTCGTGCGCAACGATATCGCCTATCTGCGCCGGCCGGTGGCGAGCCCGGAGACCGCGCCGACCGACACCAACACCGATGCCACCGTCAGCAACGTCAACTCGCTGATCCAGCGCGTCGCCGGCACCTCGCTCGCCGAGATCGAGAAGCTGATCGGCGAGCTCGAGAGCCTGCGTGACCTGCTGCATGCCGAGGGCCAGCGCGTCCAGCGCGAGATCTCCGGTTATGCCCAGCTCAGCCAGGCCGCGATGAAGTCGACGCGCATGATCGCCGACAACGTCTCGCAGTGGAAGCGCGCTGCCGACGGCCTGCGCAACAGCTGATCCGGATCCGCCTTTAGGGTTGGCAGCCGCCGCCTCTTGGACAGGGGGCGGCGGCTTCGCTTTGCGGCCGGGATTCAGCGCAGAACGATTCGTTATTCAGCGCGGTGTAAACTCCGCGACGTCAATTTTTTGCAGAAGCCGATTTGAACTTCGGATGCCAAGCCCGCCTCCAATCCGGAATTCGCGTCCGGACCGCGCCTTGCCGGGCATCCGTTTGGAGACGAAGTCATGCAGAGCGTCCGGCCGGATAACGCCGCCGATCCGATTCCGCTGCGCCAGCCGCAGCAGGGCATCGGCACGATCATGATCCGCTTCATTGGCATATTGGCAGCCGCGACGGTCGTGATGGTGCTGATCTGGAATCGTTAGACTGAAGCTTGGAAGATGTGTGACGCAGCCTGCCGACAGGTCACATTGAAAAGCGCAATTGCGCGCAACCTGCGCTCCCTCGAGCGCCGGCAGTTACAGACGGTCAATCAGCGATCGATGCTCGCGGTGGTCTCGAAGGAATAATTGCCGTCGGCAAAGCCCTTCACGACCATTCCGGTGGCCAGCATCACCACAACCGTTACCGTCGCGAAGATAATGCCGACGAGTTTCAGCGCGCTGCGATCTGCCATGGTATCCCCAGTCATTCTTGCCAGATGTCCGTGCCCTCAAACCATAAGGCAGGGACAAAGGTTCAGAATGCGTTAGCAAAAAATGAGTTCCACGCAACGCACAACTGCGTCGGCCGCAGAAGTCATCCGCTAACCATGGCGTCCGGGCAACATCAGAGGCGTGCGGGCAACATCAGGAACCGGGATTCCGCCGCGGCACGAAAGCGGTGGCGAGGAACGAGAACACCACCTCATTGCGCTGATTGACGCCGATGTTGCGGGCCTGGAGGATGCCCCATTCGGGCCGCTTCTCGGACGTGCGCTTGGTCTCGACCTGGTTGGTGAAGCTGATGGTATCGCCTGCCAGCACCGGGCGGATCCAGCGCAGTTCGCGGAAGCCCGGTGACGGCCCCCAGACTGCGACCTCCTCGCCGCGCGCGGCGGCTTCCGCGGCGAGCCGCTTGCCGTCGGCGACGAGCAGCTTCATGCAGACGCTGGCGACATGCCAACCCGATGCGGCGAGCCCGCCGAACAGCGACTTGCGCCCCTCCTCCTCGTCGAGATGGAAGCGCTGCGGATCGAACTGCGCGGCAAAGCGCTTGATGTCCTCAGGCGTGAAGGTGAAGGAGCCGAACTCGCGCCGTGCGCCGATCTCGATATCTTCAAAAAAGCGCATGACCTCTCCTATGCGCTCGCGGCGTCGCGGCGGCTGATCATGATCGGCGCCTCCATCTCGCACAGCATCTCGCCGCGCGCGTTGCGGATCGTGCTCTTGAAGGTGACGATGCCGGTCTCGGGACGGCTCTTCGAGACGCGCGCTTCGACGACATCGACATCCAGCGTCAAATCGTCGCCCGGACGCAGCGGCGCCACCCAGCGCATCTCGTTGACCCCGGGCGCGCCGAGCGAGGCGGTGCGGCCGATGAAGCCGTCGAACAGCATCCGCATCATCAGCGAGCCGAGATGCCAGCCCGAGCCCGACAGGCCTCGAAGCATGGATTTCTTCGCGGCCTCCTCGTCGAGATGCATCGGCTGCGGGTCGAATTCGGCGGCAAAGGCGAGGATTTCCTCGCGTGAAACATGGCGCGGGCCGAACGTGCCGAAGCGGCCGGGCTTGAAGTCTTCGAAGGTCAGCGTGGTCATTGGGTGAGGATATGCCGGAGGGAAGCCCGATTGTGGCCGTTATTTGCAGCAATCACAACCGGCCCACTCGCATAGCTCGCCCCTGGACCGTCGGCGCCCGGTCCGGGGCTCGCCTTTGGCGAGACCGATTGGGCTTCTGCGGTATCGATCCCTCTGGTCGCGGAGGCGCTTTGGCGTCGTCCCAAACCATTGGCCCGGCGAATAGCCTCGTCCCGATGGACGCCTGCGGCGCAGGTTTCCGGGATGAAGTGATCGCGCCGGCGGTGACGCAGTAGGATGAACGAGACGCGAATCATATTTCGGCTGGCCGGGAGAACCATGATGTTCGATTTCCAGGATCTGTTTCAGTGGGACCGCTTCATCACGCCCACGATCATCAAGACGTTCTACTGGCTGGTGATCGCGGTCATCGTGCTGTTCGGGATCTCCGGCATCCTGTGGAGCCTCACCGCGATGGCGATCAGCCCGTTCGTCGGCTTCATCCAGTTGCTGGCCTCGATCGCCAGCGTCTTCGTCGGCATCGTGTTCTCGCGCATTGCCGCCGAGTTCATCCTGATCGTATTCCGGATCAACGAGCATCTCGGCGCGATCCGCGACCGGGACGGAGCAATGCACTGACGCGGACGGCACCCAGCCGAACGCGGCCCGCCGCCATGCCGTGGTTAATCCGAAGTAGCACCCCCGCGCAAATGCCCGCGAAATTCCGACCGGGATCTTAAATCCGCTCGCGTATCAGCCTCTGCATTGCCAAGACCAGCGCGGGGGCGTCGTGAATTCGAGGAATGGCTTTGTTGCCGTGAGGCCGGGTGCCGAGCCGGGCTTTACGACCGAGGATATTTTATGGGCTGTCGGCATCTGGTCGGTGATCCTGACCCTGGTGCCGGTGATTGCGTTCTATCTACTGATGGTGGCTTGAAGCCAACCATCGTGTCATTGCAAGTGTCAGCCAGGCAATCTGCGATTGCCTGGTCGCTTCAGCACACAAAAAACGCGCGAGTGCCGCGCGTTCTTCCATTTCGAACGCAAGCGGCGTTGTTACGCCGCTTGCTTGTGCATCGTACCGGACGCCGACGCCGTGCCGCGGATCGCCTTGATCGAGCGTTCGATCGCGGCCCACAGCCGATTGATCTCGGCGGCGGCGCGGCCTTCCGCATAATATTCGCGGGCGCCTTCGCCCTGGCCGAGCGCCATCAGAAGATCGGCGCGGTTGGTGATCTGGCCGCTCCACACCGGCGCGCGGAATTTCGCCAGCGCCTCGCGCGCGATCGCGACGATGCGGCTTTCGGCGCCGTCACGCTGCGCGGGCGCGCCGTTGATCACGACGGCATAGGGCTTGCGCATCGAGCGGCAGGTCTGGATGGTTTCCTGCACGGCGTTGACGTCGAACACGCCGGGCCGCGCCGGAATGATCACCATCGTGGCGTTCTTGATGGAGTCGTCGACCACGGCCGAGAGGTTCGGCGGCGTGTCGATGAACACCCACTCGATGCCGTCACGCTTGGCCTGGGCAATGATCCCGCTGACCGAGTTCACCGCCGTCTTGATCGCCGGCTCGTTGGTGCCGCGCAGCTTGTGCCAGAGAGTCAGCGAGCCCTGCGGATCGGCATCGATCAGCAGACAGGGCTTCGTTGCCTTGTGCACTTGCGCGGCGAGGTGAGCAGCCAGGGTACTTTTTCCCGAGCCCCCCTTACGCGAAGCGAAAACAATCACGTTCATACGTTGGCCTCCAGATTGACCCCAGGAGGCGAAAATGAATCAGCACGCTGATTCGCGAAAGAAAAAATTTCTTGCAATCCGCAAAGTGGCCAAGATTACCGGTACGTTTTGCTTTTTGAGTCACACCGAACTTATGACGCAACCGCAAATGGAAGCGCTAAGCGTTTGATTTGACTCAGGGCCTAGCGTTTTCCGGCAGCTTTCGCGCGCTCGCGCTCGATCCATTTGCGCTCGATCCAACCGAGCAATTGCGCTGTCGGTTTCTGCAGGAACGGGACGTCCTGCGCGAACAAAAGGAGTCCGAGCGGCAGCATCCAGAGTCCGAGCACCGGCAGGAAGCTGAAGATGCCGCCGATGATCAGGAGGATCGCGAGCGGAATCCGCACATAGCGCGACGATGGCTTGCGCAGCCACGCGACGAAGCGCGCCGGCTTTTCCGGGAGCTTGGCTTCAAACCAGGCGAAGTGCCGATCGATCTCTTGCTTGTAGTATTCGCTCACGCGTCCCACTCCATCCGTTCCACGAGCGGAACAGATTTGGCTAACCACACAAGTCCCACAGATGATGCTGCGTGACAGCGTCACAAGGCGTCAGTCTGTCGCGCATCGCAGCCTTGAAATCGCGGCCTGGCGATCCAACGCCCGCTATCGCGCGAGGCGCATACCGGTTCGCGTGGTAACAACGCGTCAGGCTGGCGACGCTGGCATGCGCGCGATGGGAGCCTGTTCAGTGGGCCGGCTTCTTCGTCTTGTGCGATTTGGAGACCTTCCGCTTCGCAGCGACCGGCCGCCGCTCGACGCGTTCGCTCGCCCTACGCGGCTCCGGATCTGCGCGGAAGAACACGCGGCAGGCCGGCGAGAGCTGCGCCTTGTTCCTGATCATGCAGGCCGTGATGCGATCGACGTCGGGAATCTCGGGGCTGCAAAGCCTGAACGCATCCGGCGTACAGGCCTGCTGCTGATCGGGCGTGTAGGCCTCGCTCCGGCCCGGCAGCAGCAGCGCCGCAAGAGTGACGGCCGATATCAACGCAAACGAAAAACTCCTTGAACCGGCGGTCCCCATGCATCCCCCCAAAGGTGTCACCAAGGCGTCGTTAAGGCGTCGTTTCGGGGAGTGTGGGTGACGGGACAGAGAAGTGCAAGCGGACGCGATGACACGCCGGGCGATAAGGGCGAGCGACCTTGCGATGGTCTGATCTTGCGACGTCGCGCTGAGTGATCTTGCGGATGGTACAGTTGGGTGGGCTCGAACCACCGACCTCCTGTTCCACAGACAGGCGCTCTAACCAACTGAGCTACAACTGCATCCTGACGCGCGGCCCGCTCGAGCGGGGCGTCGATTTCGGCGGAAACTAGGTGCAACGCCGCGCTTTGGCAAGGCCGTAACGCGCCGATTTCCGCTGTTATGTCGGGCCGCTTGACGGGCCCTTGGTCAGCAAAAAGGCCCGGACCGCTTCGGCCCGGGCCTTTCGCTGGTTACTCAAAGGGCAGCGATCAGGCGGCCGGCTTGTAGAACTTCGAGGCGCTGGCCTTGATCGGCTCGGCGGTCTCGCTGGCGACCTTCTGGCCGAGCTCGGCCAGTTCCTTGGCCTGCGCGGTGTAGGTCTCGAACTGCTTGCGGGCGTGCGACGTCCACAGCTCGACCGCTTCGGTCGGCGACTTCACGCTGAACAGCTCCTGGGCGAAGTCGAGCGAGGAGGTGGTGTTGGCCTTGAAGAACTCGATCAGCTTGGCCGAATACTCGCTGGCGCCCTTGCTCACCGAGGTGAACACGGCCTCGACCGTCGAGTTGTGGGTCTCGGCAGCATCCTTGAACTTGGCGTAGCTGTCGCGGGCCTGCAGAACGCCCTTCTCGGCGAACGCGCGCATCTGCTCGGGAACTTCAAACGGAATGATCGAGGCGGAAAACGGATCGGACGGGTTGGTCATACGTGTAATCCTTCGCAACGGGTGAGTAGATGTGACCATTGCGGACGTCCCGGAGCCCATCAGGCCGGGAGCGCTGAAATGGATCACGCTGCCTTGATTCACGGGAGTGCCCTTCGTCGGGCGCGCCTAATAAACACCCATATCATGTCAATTTTGTGCAACGCAATGTAAGATCGCGTGCGACGCCATATTTTTTATGTGGCGGAATATAAGGTTACCGCGGCCGACCGAGGCTGAACGCGCCGGGTCGGCCGCGGCCAATGCGCCTCGATCAGTTCTTCGGCTTGACCGCGTCCATCGCGGCGCGGCTGACGGCCTGGCCCATTTCGCTGGCCTGCTCGGCGAGCGAGCGCATCTGGCCCTGCACATATTCGCTGTGCAGCCGCATGACGTCGCTGAGGTCCTTGGCCTTGAGCAGCGCCTCGGCGTAGTCCAGCGACGACTGCACATTCTTTTCGGCATAGGACAGCGCCTTGGCCGAAAGGTCCTTGGCGCCGGCGCGCATCGTGGCGTTGCGCTCCTCGATCTTGCCGGCGGTGTCCTTGGCGTTGGTCACGAATTGCTCGAACGCCTTGCGCGCCTGATCGAAGCTCGCCTCCGCCATCGACCGCATATCCTTGGGAATCTCGAACTTGGGAATCTCGAAATGGTCACGCCCGTTGTCGCTCATGGTCGCTCTCCCTCGCTTGCTGATCGGCCCGCCGCTTGGCCCTGCGGGCCCAGGGCAAGATAGACGGCAGAATATATCGTGGCACTGCAATCGCAGGTGTGACGCGGCGCCGCCTGGTTCCGCATCGCGCGGCTCGCAGCAACCTCTCTTTGCCCGACAACGCCGAACGGCTGTGGATCGTTCAGCGAAGTTAACGTTATCCCGGCTTTGGCGAGGGCAGTTTCGCTTGCGGACATGGACCTGCCGCCCACCAGTTGCGATACTAACCTTCTGTTAAGGCTGTCGTCCTGCGGCTGCCGGGCCTTCGGCTGAGCTTAAGGAAGAAAGCCAAACCCATGCGGTCAAATCTTGCGTGATGAGTGACGCGGAATTCCAGATCCAGGCGCTCGGCGATGTCAGGCTGGCGGATCATGCGACGGGCGCCCTGCCGGCATGGCTGTGGGCGGCCGACGGCGCACGGATTCTCTGGGCCAATCCGGTCGGCGCGCAGGTATTCGGTGCCGCCAACGGCGCCGAACTGGCAAAGCGCAGCTTCGGCCCGGCCGATCCGCACCGCCGCCAGGTCGCGCGGCTCCGCCACAGCCTGAACGCCAATGGCGCGGTCCGGCTGGAGCGGCTGCGCGGCTTCGGCGCGGCGCCCGGCATGCTCGCGACCTGCGGCTGCACCCGGATCGACCTGCCGGACGGCAGCCATGGCATCCTGATGACCGCGCTCAACGCGACCAGCCGCGGCATGCCGCTCGCGGAACGCCTGCTGCGGCTGGTGCAGGGCTTGCCGCGCCCAGCCGCCGCCTTCACCAGCGACGGACTACTGGTCGCAACCAACGAGGCGGCGCGTGCGCTGCCCGGCCTGCACGATCTCACCGAAGCCGGTCTCGATGCCTCGCGCGGCGAGGCGCTGGCGCAGGGCCGCGCGGCGGCGAGCGTTGCGATCGGCCGCGTGGTGCTGCAGCGGATCGGCCACGGCGCAGATCGCGCGCTGGTCGCGCTGATCAAGCCGGCGCCGCATCTCGCCGCAAAGCCGGCGGCGCCGATCGTGCCTGAGCCAGTCGCGCAGGCAGCGTCCGAAGCTCCTGTATTCCCAGCAGTGACGCCGCCAGAGGCCGCGGCAACCGAGCCGCCGCCAGCACGGGTCGCCGTCGAACAACAAACCGCGCATCACGAAGCCCCGGTGCAGGCCAACGAGGCGCCGGCCACCTTCACGCTGTTCGATGCGCTCGATCCGACGCCGGAAGAAGCGGCCGAGCCGATCATCAGCGTGACTGAACCCGAATCTGCGGATGCAGCTTCATCTCCCGCACCAGTAGAAGCCGCGCCCATCGAGACCGCAGCATTCGACACCACGCCCGACGAAACCCCCGCCGTCGAGGAGCCGCTGTCGGAAGCGCTGATCGAGACCGCTATGGAAGCGTGGGTCGAAGAGCCTGCAGACGTTGCTCCATCTCACGCGTCAGCAGAACAGGCGCACGCAGAGACAGCGCCTCTCGACACCACGCCCGGCGAAACTTCCGTCGTCGAGGAGCCGCTGTCGGAAGCGCTGATCGAGGCCGCTATGGAAGTGCGGGTCGAAGAGCCTGCAGACGTTGCTCCATCTCTCGCGTCAACAGACCAGGCGCGCGCAGAGAAAGCCCCTCTCGGCACCACGCCCGACGAAACTCCCGCCGTCGAGGAGCCACTGTCGGAAGCGCTGATCGAGGCGCCCGCTGAGGCGCGGGTCGAACAGCCTGCGCCGGAGCCCGCACCTGATCTCGAAGAGACGGCAAACGCGCCGGAAACATCGGCGCCGCCGGTCGATCCCGCCCCCACGCCTCATGCGATCGCGGATGCGCCCGCGCCGCCGCCTGCCGCCGGACCGGAGCCCGCGACATTGGCGCCGGTGCCACCGCCGTCCTGGCTCGACGAGCCCTTGCCGGTGCGGCGGCATCCGCTGCGCTTCATGTGGCAGATGGACCACGAGGCCCGCTTCTCGCTCGGCTCCGATGAATTCACCCGGCTGATCGGCCTGCACACCGCGGCGGGCTTCGGCCGGCTGTGGAGCGATATCGCCGAGAGTTTTGGCCTCGATCCCGAAGGCCGCTTGATGCAGGCGTTCGCCAGCCACGACACCTGGAGCGGCATCACGCTGCACTGGCCGGTCGACGGCGGCGGCCGGCTGCCGGTCGAACTGTCCGGTCTGCCGGTGTTCGATCGTGCCAGGAATTTCGCCGGCTATCGCGGCTTTGGTGTGTGTCGCGACCTCGACGGGCTTGCGCGACTCGCCGCATTGCGCCGCTATGAGTTCTTCAGCGGCACGGTCGCGCCGCAATCGCTGTCGGCCGATGTCGCGCCGGCGCCGCGCAGCGATGCGCCGCCCGGGCCCGCCGCGCCGCCGGACAATCCTCCGCCGCACGCCGAGCCGCCGCCCGACACGACCGCAGCAGCACCACCCGAGGAATTGACCGAGCCGACAGCAGCAGAGACTTCACACCGAGCCGATCCGGATCACGCCGTGGAAACGCACGAGGAAACGCACGAAGTGCGTCACGACCCGCCACCGAATGTGGTGCCGTTCCGTCCCGCCGGCGACACCCGGCCGCCGTCGCTGACGCCGGTCGAGAACAACGCCTTCAACGAGCTCGCCCGTCAATTGTCGGCGCGGCTCGAGAACGAGGCCGGCCTCGCCACAACCACGAACGAAAGCGTGCCGGCCGAGCCGGTCGCCGAAGCGCCGCCCGCAGGCGAACCGACGCAGGAAGCAGCGGCACCGCAGGAGACGGTCGCGCCGCTGGAGACACCGGCCGATCCGCCAAAGGCCAGCTGGCTCGCTGCGGCGGAACCGGCGCCGCGCGCCGACTCCCGGCGCGACCGCGCGCTGCTCGATCTGTTGCCGGTCGGCGTCTTGATCTACCGGCTCGACCGCCTGCTCTATGCCAACCACGCCTTCCTCGCACGCATGGGCCATGACAGCCTGCACGCGCTGGAAGCCGCCGGCGGCCTCGACGCGCTCTATGTCGAGCCCGGCGTCTCGCAGGCGAGCAGCACGTCGGGCACCGGCACGCCGGTGACGATTTCGGCGAACCAGAGCACCGAGCACGGCGCGCAGTCGGTGACCGCGGAGGCGCGGCTGCACACCATCACCTGGGACGGCGACTCCGCGCTGGCGCTGATCTTCTCGCGCACGCTGGACGAGGATGCCGCGATCGCCACCGCGCTCTCCGAACCCGAGCCGGAGCCTGCTGCTACCGCGGAGCCGCTGCTTGCGCCGGCTGAGCCGCAGGCCGGCCAGGCCGACGCCGAGGAGCTCGGCGCGATCCTCGACACCGCGGCCGAAGGCATCATCATGTTCGATGCCGAGGGCAACATCCATTCCTGCAACCGCAGCGCCGAGGCGCTGTTCGGCTATGACGGCGACGAGTTCGTCACCCGCAAGCTCGCCGACCTGTTCGCGCCGGAAAGCCAGCACGGCATCTTCGATTATCTCACCAGCCTGAAATCCGCCGGCGTCGCCAGCCTGCTCGACCATGGCCGCGAGACGCTCGGGCGCGTCCGCCAGGGCGGCATCATCCCGCTGTCGGTGACGATGGGCCGCACCCGCGCCGACGGGCCGAACTTCTTCGCGGTGTTCCGCGATCTGTCGCAGACCAGGAAGAGCGAGGGCGAATTGCGCGAGGCGCGCCGGCTCGCCGAACGCGCCGCCAACGCCAAGTCCGACATGCTGGCGCGGATCAGCCACGAGTTGCGCACGCCGCTCAACGCCATCATCGGCTTTGCCGAGGTGATGATCGGCGAGCGCTTCGGCGCGCTCGGCAACGAGCGCTACGTCGAATACATGAAGGACATCCGCGCCTCCGGCGAGCGGGTGATCGCGATCGTCAACGATTTGCTCGACCTCTCGCGGATCGAGACCGGCAAGATCGACCTCGCCTTCGCCAGCCAGAATCTCAACGAGATGGTGGAGAGCTGCGTCGCTGTGATGCAGCCGCAGGCCAACCGCGAGCGCATCATCATCCGCACCTCGCTCGCCCACACGCTGCCGCCTGTGGTCGCCGACGCCCGCGCGCTGCGCCAGATCACGCTGAACCTGATCGGCAACTCGATCCATCTCGCCAATGCCGGCGGCCAGGTGATCGTCTCGACCGCGCTGTCGGATTTCGGCGAGGTGATGCTGCGCGTGCGCGACACCGGGCAGAGCCTCAACGACAACGAGGTCGCCGCGGCGCTCGAGCCGTTCCGCGCCCCGACGCCATCAGATCAGGCCGGCTCCGGCGGCGTCAGCCTGTCACTGACCAAGGCGCTGGTCGAAGCCAATCGCGCCAAATTCCAGATCAGGACCGGCGGCCGCACCGGCACGCTGATCGAGGTGACTTTCGTCCACGCCGCGGCGCGGGCGTGAGCGGGACTTGAAGGGTTCGCGTTCAGGCGTAAGGGACGCACCGGCGGAGGGGCTCCCTCCCCCCCTTGCGGAGGAGGGTTGGGGAGAGGGGTACCACACGACGTGCTCTCTCCATTTGCAGAACGGCGCGGCCGAGACTGTGAGACCGACACTCATCGCAAAAATCTCGCCCGGGGCCACCCCTCTCCCCACCCTCTCCCGCAGGGGGAGAGGGAGCCTGACAGGCGTGCTCACCTCACTTGCCTGAGCGGCGCACAACCGCGCAAAATTCAAGTCGCTTCGAAATTCGCGCTCCACCGCCGCGCCAGCAGGACCAACTACTCGCCGGACACTGCGAACATCTGTCGCGTCGGACCCGCGCGGCGCGGCATAGATCTTGCTGCGATTTGGCTTGTTTGAATTCATTGCCGTGCGGCCCCGCCCGTTTTCCGGGCATTCGGATTTTCACCGATGCGCTGTCTCGTCGTCGCCGACCTGCATTACTCACTGCCGCAGTTCGACTGGCTGCTGGCGGCGGCACCGCAGTTCGATCTCGTGATCTTCGCCGGCGATGCGCTCAACCTCGGCTCGGCGGTCGATTTCCGCGCCCAGATCGTCGTCGTCACGAAATACCTGTCACGGCTCGCCGATCTCACGCGGGTGATCTTCTGCTCGGGCAATCACGACCTCGACGAGCGCAACCCGGAGGGCGAGAAGATCGCGCGCTGGGTCGCGGGCATCAGGGAGTTCGGCGTCGCCTGCGACGGCGACAATCTGGCTATCGGCGACACGCTGTTCACGGTGTGCCCGTGGTGGGACGGCCCGCTGGTCAAGGCGCGGATCGACGAGCAGCTTCGCGCCGCAGCCGCAGTGCCGCACAAGCGCTGGGTCTGGGTCCATCACGCCCCGCCGGCGGATTCGCCGACCAGTTGGGGCGGCAAGCGCTTCTTCGGCGACGCCGAGCTGCTCGGCTGGATCGAGCGCCACCATCCGGCGCTGGTGATCTCGGGCCATGTACATCAATCGCCGTTCATCCAGAGCGGCTCGTGGTTCGACCGGATCGGAGCGACCTGGGTGTTCAACACCGGCCTGCAGCCCGGCCGTCCCCCGGTCTACATCGTGCTCGAGCTCGCGCAGGACAAGGCGTTCTGGCTCGCCGCCGGCGATGCGCAGATGATCGATCTCAAGGCGCCGTTGTCGCGGCCGGCGGCGCCGCTGCGCGATGCGCCGGACTGGCTCATATCCTTGGATCGGATTGCCGATCCGAGCCTGGCGCGACCTGCATCGGCGGCAGGTTGATCATGCTCTGCAGCACCTCGCCGACCATCGCCAGATGGGTGCCGTGATCGGCATATTGATGCATCAGGTCGGCGAGATAGGTCGTGGCGACATGAAGCCGTTGCGCCAGCAGCTGCGCGATCAGCAGCGCCACCGCCGGCTGCTGGCGCAGGAACGACGCCGCATCGTCGAACTCGTAGAGGACGCAATCGGACGCCGTGCGCACCTTGGCGCTGTGCGCCCGGTCGAGCAGTACACTCATTTCGCCGAACACCGCGCCGGGCTCGTCGATGACCGCCACCAGGCTGTCGCCCTTGACGACTTCGACCTTGCCCTCGAGCAGCACGAACAGGTGTCCGGTCTTGCCGCCCTCCTCGATGAAATCCGTGCCGGCCGGCAGGCTGCGCCTGCGACCGCCGGTGCAGTGATCAAGGATCGCTCGCATGTTTCATCTCCGTCTCCGGTCAGACTAGGCAGAGATGCTGTCGCGTCAAACGGCATTAGCTGGGCGTTCTGCCCAAATTGTCGGCACGCCACCGCATGACCCGCGGCGCGATCCAGCCGTGCCTCAGGCAGGCGCGTTATGCTTGACTGCCAGAAAATCGCCGATCGTATCGAGGAACAGTTTTGGCGATTGCAGTTGCGGGACATGCGCACATCCCGGAATGACCCTGAGCTTGGCTCTCGGCAGACCGCCTGCCAATTCGTATGACATCGGCGGCGGCGTTGCCTCGTCATATTCGCCGACCACGACGAGCGTCGGCATGGTCACGCTGCGTAGTTCGGCACGAAGATCGAGGCTCGCCAGCGCATCGCAGGCCGCGCAGAACACGTTGAGATCGGTGCGCAGGAATGCATCGCGGCGATCCTGCATCAGCGCGGGATGCTGCGCCTGGAAATCCGGTGCGAACAGCCGGCGCATTGCAATGTCGGTGATCGCGGCGAGCCCCTTCTCGCGTGAAACCCTGGCCATGTTGCGAAACGCCTCGCGGCCCGGCTCGGAGAACGCCGCACCGCTGTCGGCGAGGATCAGCCGGCTCGCGATCGCCGGGTGGCGCATCGCCATCTGCAGCGCGACGAACCCGCCATAACCATTGCCGAGCACGATGGCCGGCGTGCCATCAGCCGCATCATGCACCGCATCCGCCATCCGGTCGGCAATCGCGGCAAGGCCCCCCTCGACCGCGCTCGACCGGCCGAATCCCGGTAGTTCCGGCACGATGGTCCGAAACGACCGGGCAAGCTCCGGCACGATCGCATCGAAGCTCGCGCGATCCGACAGCAGCGAGTGAAACAGGACCAACGGCGGCCCCTCGCCCGACTGGGCTGCGTTGACTGTGCGGTTGGCCAAAAGCCTGTCCATCGTCGCTCTCTTTCAAATCGCGCCCGAAATTCGCGCATTTGGGCTCCGAAGCGCCCCTGCGGACGATTGATAAATCAAATCATCCGGATTTCAAGGATTTCAGCTTGACGTGATATTTCACAAACTGCATTTTAGTGGCCAGGAGACCAAATGAAATGATACTTCTCCGCGAAAATATCTACGAAAACCTTCGGTCTGATATTTTATCGTGTCAGTTCGCTCCTGGTGATGAAATACGAGAGCAGGATCTGGCGGAGCGTTACGCCGTCAGCCGCCAGCCGGTCCGGGACGCCCTGCTCCGGCTCGAGCGCGAGCACCTCGTGACGGTGCAGCCCCGCCAGGGTTACCGGGTCAATCCGATCTCGCTGTCCGACGCGCGCGATCTGCTGCGCTTCCGCCTTGCGCTCGAGCCGGCCTGCGTCGCCGAAGCAATCGAGAGCGCGCCCGACAGCACCCTGAAATCACTCGATGAATTCCGCCGCTTCTCCGGCAGCCATGAGGACTTCATCACCTACAATCGGGGCTTCCACTCGGCGCTGGCGCATGCATCGGGCAACCGCCGCATGGCGACCACGCTCTGCGACCTGATCGGCCAGGCCGATCGGCTGGTGCGCGTCAGCGTCTCCAATCTGAAGGGCCACGACCCGGCAAAGCTCGTCGCCGAGCATGTCGCATTGATCGACGCCATGCAGCAGCGCGAGGCGCGCACCGCGGCCCGCATCATCAAGGCTCACATCGCGGCGACCGAAAAGCGCGTGCTGCCGGCACTCAAGCGCAACGCCGTCATCGTCGAAGAGAGGTCATCATGAACATTCCGTCGAAACCCGCGACGATCGACGTCGAGATCCACGGCAACTTCATCGATGGACGCGAGGTCGAGGCCGGAGACGGCGAGATGCTCGACGTGCGCAATCCCGCGACCGGCGACGTCATCGCCCGGATTCCGAATTCGACCGCCGCGGATATCGACCGTGCGATGAAGAGCGCTCGCGCTGCATTCGAAGGCAAGGCATGGGGCGGGATGGACACGAGGGCGCGCGCCCGGCTCGTCAACAGGCTCGCCGACGCGTTCGAGGCCAATCTCGACACGCTGTACCGGCTGGAGACGTTGAACAACGGCCGTCCCGTCAACGAAACCCGCGCGCAGCTGTCGCGCCTGCCCGATTTCTTCCGCTACTTCGCCGGCCTCGCGCTGTCACGCCGTGATTCCGTCATTCCGGTCGAAGGCGCGTATCTGAACTACACCCTGCGCACGCCGATCGGAATCGTCGCCAACTGCACGCCCTTCAATCACCCGCTTATGATCTTGTGCAAGTCGCTTGCCGTCGTGCTGGCGACCGGGTGCGTCACCGTGGTCAAGCCATCGGAATACACGCCGCTGACGACACTGAAGCTCGCCCAGATCTTCAGCGAGGCCGGACTGCCTCCCGGCGTCTTCAACATCGTGCTTGGCCTCGGCCAGAGCGCCGGCAAGATGCTCGCCGAGCATGGCGACATCAACAAGCTTGTGCTGACCGGCGGGACCGAAGCGGGCCGCATCGCGGGCAGCGCCGCGGCGAAGGTGTTCGCGCACCAGACCATGGAGCTCGGTGGCAAGACGCCGGTGATGATATTCGACGATTTCGACGTCGACCGCGCCGTCAACTATGCCGCGTTCGGCGCCTTCATCGGCGCCGGCCAAACCTGCGTTTGCGCGTCGCGCCATATCGTGCAGGCCTCGATCTACGACGAGTTCGTCGAAAAGCTGCAGGCCAAGACCCGCACCATCCGCATTGGCGATCCGTTCGATCCGAACACACAGCTTGGGCCGGTGATCTCGGCGCGCCAGCGCGACCGCGTTCTCAGCTATGCGCGCTACGGTCATGAAGACGGCGCGCGGCTGCTCACCGGCGGCGTCGCCGCAAAGGTCGCGGGCCACGACAACGGTTATTTCGTCGAACCGACCGTGTTCGCCGACGTCAAATCCGACATGCGGATCTTCCAGGAGGAGGTATTCGGTCCCTTCACCTCGGTGACCCCATTCAAGGACGAGGCCGACGCGCTCCGGCTCGCCAACGACTCGCCGTTTGGCCTCGCCGCCGCCATTCGCACCCGCGACGTCGCACGCGCGCATCGCGTGGCCGCCGCGGTCAAGGCCGGGATCGTCTGGATCAACGATCACCACCGGCTCGATCCGGCCTCGCCCTGGGGCGGCGTTGACGATTCCGGCATCGGCCGCGAATGCGGCACCGAGAGCTTCGACGACCATTTCAACACCAAGAGCGTGATGGTCGCGACCCACGAACAGCCGTTCGATTGGTACCGCGACACGGCCAGCCAGCGCCGGTTGAACTAGCCGCAAGCAAAGCGGCAAACCGCCCACAGATGGCGGGCCGCATCACCGAGGAAACAGTCAAGGGGAGAGCGTATATGTCGACATCGGTCAATGCCGGGAGCCGCCTCGATCGGCTACCGATCGGACCATTCCATCGCCGGATCATGATCCTGATCGGGATCGGAATGTTCTTCGACGGTTTCGACATCTATATCGCCGGCACAGTGCTCGGCGTGACGCTGAAAACCGGGTTCTCGACGCTCGCCCAAAACGCCGCGTTCATCTCCGCAACCTTCGTCGGCATGATGCTCGGATCGTTCGGCACCGGCTTCCTCGGCGACCGTTACGGACGACGTTTCACCTACCAGTTCAATTTGCTGCTGTTCGGTATCGCGTCCCTGGCGGCGGCCTTTGCGCCAAACATGGCCTTTCTGATCGCCTGCCGTTTCGTGATGGGCGTCGGTCTCGGCGCCGAAAATGTCGTCGGCTATTCCACGATGACCGAGTTCGTGCCGGCCCGGAGCCGCGGCAAGTGGCTCGGCTTCACCGCCGTCTGCGTCGTGACCGGCCTGCCCATCGCGCTGCTGGTCGCATCGGTCGTCGTCCCGCAATTCGGTTGGCGCGCGATGTTCGTGCTGGGCGGCGTCGGCGCCTTGATCGTCTGGTACCTGCGCAAGTCGCTGCCGGAGTCGCCGCGCTGGCTGGAGGTGGTGGGACGCACCGCCGAGGCCGAGGCACTGATGCAGGCGATCGAGAAGGAAGCTTCCCAGGGGCAGCCCTTGCCGGCGCCCGCGGCTGCAACGCCGGCACCGGTTTCGCCCGATCTCGGCACGCTGTTCACTGCGCCGCTGCTGTCCCGCATGATCGTCGGCGCGGTATGCCTGATTACCATCAATACGCTGCTCTACGGCTTCGTGACCTGGCTGCCGGTGTTCTTCATCAAGCAGGGCCTGTCCGTCGCGACCTCGTTCGGCTACTCGCTGCTGATGGCGCTTGGCGCGCCGATCGGCTCGGCGATCGGCGCCCTGACCGCCGACCGCTGGGGCCGCAAGCCCACGATCATCGGCGCGTCGATGATCTCGATCATCCTCGGCGTCATCTATCCGATGATCTCGGATCCGTTCCTGCTGCCGGCCGTCGGCTTCGCGCTGACCGTGCCGATCTATGTCCTGGTCGCGCTGTTGTTCGGCATCTACATTCCCGAACTGTTCCCGACCGAGGTACGGCTGCGGGCATCCGGCATAGTCAATACGCTCGGTCGAGGTGCCACCATCGTGACACCATTCCTGGTCGTGATGCTGTTCGAAGCGCGCGGCGTCGCCGGCGTGATGGCCCTGATGATCGGACTGCTCATCGTGCAGATCATCACCGTATGGGCGCTCGGCATCGAGCCGCGGCACCGCAGCCTCGAAGAGCTCAAGGGCGAGGAATCACCATCCGCAATCCCGCAGGAAGCTTCGTGACACGCAGCGAACCTTCTTCGCTACAAGCAGCTTTGACGGCGCGGGATACCCGCGCCGTTCGCGTCACTCCCACATCTCCGGCGTGACACGCCCGGCGAAGCCGCAGTCGATGACCCGCTCCTGCGGATTGCGATCGACGATCAGCCGCAGCAGATCGGGGCGCGAATAGTGGCCGCCGATATCGCACAGCGCCTTGGCGGCGAGCACGGCCTCCCGCGATCCATCCGCAATCAGGATGGTCTCGCCCTGCGCCGGACCTGCGATGACCTCGCCGCGCGGATCGATGATGACGCTGTCACCGCTGTACTCGATCGTCGAGAGCTCGCGGTAGCGTTCCGGCGTCGCTTCGTGCGAGCGCATGCCACCGACGGCGATGACGTAGCAGGCCGCCTGCGAGGCGAACGCTCGCGACAGCAACAACTGCCGCGGCCAGAGCGGCGTCGGCGACGGTGGCGCCACCGCAGGCTCCCGCCCCGGCCACGCCGCGACGTGGATCTGCGTTCCCTGCGCGGCCAGCGCGTAGCCGGGCAGCATCGTGTTGTGCTCCCAGCAATTGAGGCCGCTGATCCGGCCATAGGGCCGCTCATGCACGCGCAGCCCCGTCGCGTCGCCGTCGGCCCACACCGAGCGCTCGTTGAAGGTGGGCTTCAGCTTGCGATGGCGGCCGAGCAGCCGTCCCTCGCGGCCGATGAACAACAGCGTGCAGTAGACCGTGCCCCTGGTCACGGCATCGCGTTCGGCGACGCCGATCACGACATCCAGTCCCGCCGCCTCGGCGGCGGCGCAGAGCCGGTCGGTCGCGGGCGAGGGAATCTCGACCGCGTTGTCGAGATATTCGGCCATCGCGCGAAACGTGCTCGGCCCGGTCGGCGCGTGACAGAAGAAAGGATAGCCGGGCAGCCAGGTCTCGCCGAAGGCGGCGATCGTCGCCCCCATGGCGCCGGCCTCGCCGATCAGGCGGCAGGCCTTCTCCAGCGAGGCGTCGCGATCGAATGGCACCGCCGCGGCCTGGACCGCCGCGAGCCTGAAATGCGTGTCCGATGTCATGGCTTTGCCCGCGTCAGTCGACGCCCTTGCGGGCGGCGTCGAGCGCGCCCGCAAGCAACTCCAGCGCCTTGACGCGCCGCCGTCGCGCCAGACGCGCCTCGCCGACCTTGCGCTCGTGCTCGCCGGCGATGAAGGCCTGGATGTCCGGCAGCGGACGAATGACGCCACGGCTACCCCACTGGCCGTCGGGGATCTCGGTCGGAAACACCCAGACCTGCGGCGCCACATCCTCGAACGAACCGCCGGCGGCGCGTACCACTGCATCGGTCACGTCTTTCACCAGCGCCGCGCGCGAGGCCTCGGTGTACTGCCCCTCGGGGACCGTCGGGACGATGCGAAATCGTGGCGACGGCGATGGCTGGCCCGCGACATAAACGGCGGCCGGCCGATGCAGGAAGACGACAGTGACGCCTTGCGCAACCTTGTTCGCCGGATCGAACCCTTCGTGACCGATCAGGATATCGCCGAGCTCCTTGATGAGCCGCGCTTCCGCTTCCGGCTTCAGGGCTCCTTCGGGAATTGTCACGTCGATCATCGGCATTGAGAGACCTCCTGTTGTTACAGCACGAGGTCTATGCGCGGCGTGCTCCCGGCAACAGTGGCAGTATCGCCATTCTCAGGGCAAATTCGGACACGGCGTTCTCAGCTCGCGGCGGCCCTGCGCACGAACCGGCGCTGGTATTCGCGTGGCGAGAGCCCGGTTTCGCGCTTGAACAGACGACGGAAGGTCGACAGATCGTCGTAGCCGACGCGCGCGCTGACCGCGTCGAGCTTCAGCCGCGTGGTTTCGATCAGGCGCTTGGCCACATCGACACGCAACGCTTGCAGATATTGCAGGGGTGGCTCGCCGACCGCCAGCTTGAAGCGGCGGTTCAGGGTGCGCTCGCTGACCGCAAGGTCGCGGGCCAGCCTGGCCAGACTGAAGCCCTGTTGCAGCGACTTCTCCATCATGCTCTGCGCCCGCGCCACCAGCGCGTCGGAGTGCTGCGTGTCGCGCGCGCGGCTGGCATAGGGTGCCTGCGAGACGCGATTGCTGTCGATCAGCATCAGCTTGCCGGTCTCGGCGGCGACATCGGCACCGGCGAACTTCTCGACCAGCCGAAGCGCGAGATTGAGCGAGGTGGTCACCGCGCCCGAGCAGACAATGCGGTTCTGCTCGGTGAGGATCTCGGCAACGCGCAGATCCACCGCCGGATAGCGCATCGCGAATGTCCGCCCCTTGGCCCAATGGGTGGTAGCAACCCTGCCGTCGAGCAGGCCGGCCTCGGCGAGGATGAAGCTGCCGGTGCAATAGGAGGCGAGCAAAGTGCCGCGCTCATGCTGCCGCCGCAGCGCCGCGAGCAGCGGCTCGACGGTATCGAGCCGCGCGAAGAACCGTTCGATATCGCCGACGAATGGTCCCGGGATCACCACCGCGTCCGCCGAAGACCGTGCGCCGATCGGTCCGTCGACGCCGATGACCTGGCCGGACGCCGTCTGGACCGGCCGGCCACTCAAGGACTCGACGCGCCACCGCAGCTGTGACGGCTTGCCGTTGTGACGTCGCGGCCGCCGCGCCGTCACCGAATTGGCGGCGGTGAACACGTCGACAATCCCCGCCACACCCGAAGCGAGGATGCCGTCATAGACCCAGATCCGGATGAGTGGCATGGCGTGTCCGATCTTGCACAATATGGTACAATTCTGCCATCGCATGGATGGCCGGACAAGCCGGCGGCGGCGGGCGCCGAGTCTGACGCGCTGTGTGGCTGCCGGACGGGCAACTCAGCAAAGACCTGTCAACTCGGACAAACCATGTCGCGAGAATGCGGGCGTATGACTCACAAACCGCACCACACACTCAATGTCGTCCCGGCGAAGGCCGGGACCCATAACCACCAATGCTGATCATTGCGCGACGATGGAACGACGAGTCCCGTTCACAACACAAGCTGCGGCGTATGGGTCCCTGCTTTCGCAGGGACGACAGCGGTGTATGTGATCGCCGTGCGCCCTATTCACATCGCCCGCACAAATCTGCGAAAGCCCGGCGCGCCGGTCAGTGCTTCGAAGGCGGCGTCGCGCTTCTCTTCGGCGAAGGCGAAGCCGGCCTTGGCATAGCAGCGTTCGGCCGCGTCGTTGCCGATCAGGAACGAGATCGATGCCTGCGCGTAACCGGCCGCCTTGCCGTCGGCGAGCGCGCGGCGGATCAAGTCCTGCACCAGACCGCCGCTGCGATGGGACGCTTGTCGGGCGACATGCTCGATCAGCCAGTCGCCCTCGCCGCCTTGCACCCAGCAGTTACGGGCATAGCCGCCGCGCGCGACGATGGCATCGGCATCCATGCCGGTCTCCGCTGCGACCTCCTCGATCGCCGCACGTGCGGCGACGACGGTTCCGGATGCCGGCATCGCGCACAGCGCGGCGGCCGGCACGCTATCGACTTCAGCGATCAGGAAATGGGCGACGTGATACCATGATCGCACCCGCGCCACGGCGAGCCGTGTCATGAACGCCAGGCATTCCGCCTCGTCCCGGTCGAGCGCGATGTCGAACCAGCCGCGCGGCAACGGGCCGCGCTGTGCGGCCAGCACGACGCGGGCGATGAAGCCGGCGTCGTCGGATCGTGCGGGACGGATCGAGGATCGTCCCGCGCCAATCATCTCAGGTGTTCTTCAGCGCGACGCGGAATTCGGCCTCGGTCTTGGCCTTGACCTCGTCGAGCGTGACGCCGTCGGCAAGCTCGATCAGCGCCATGCCGTCCTTGCCGTGCTTGTCGATGGTGAACACCGCAAGGTCGGTGACGACCATGTCGACCACGCGCTCGCCGGTCAGCGGCAGGTTGCACTGTTTGAGCAGCTTGGGGCCGTCCTTGGCGGAATGCTCCATCACGACCACGACGCGCTTGACGCCGGCGACGAGGTCCATGGCGCCGCCCATGCCCTTCACCATCTTGCCTGGGATCATCCAGTTGGCGAGGTCGCCGTTCTGCGCCACCTGCATGGCGCCGAGGATCGACAGATCGATATGGCCGCCGCGCACCATGCCGAAGGAATCGGCCGACGAGAAATAGCTGGTCGAGGGCAACTCGCTCACCGTCTGCTTGCCGGCGTTGATGAGGTCGGCGTCCACCTCGTCCTCATAGGGGAACGGGCCCATGCCGAGCATGCCGTTCTCGCTCTGCAGGCTGACGTCGATGCCGTCGGGAATGTAGTTCGAGACCAGCGTCGGAATGCCGATGCCGAGATTGACGTAATAGCCGTCGCGCAACTCCTTGGCGGCGCGGGCGGCCATCTGTTCACGGGTCCAGGCCATGAGGCTCTCCTAAAGAGTAATGTTTTAAGCGGCGGGCCGCGGACGGGTGTTGCGGAACTCGATCCGCTTCTTGCCGGTCCCGACCTCGATGATGCGCTTGACGAAGATGCCGGGGGTGTGGATGTGGTCCGGGTCGATCTCGCCGGCCGGCACCAGGTGCTCGACCTCGGCGACGGTGACCTTCGCCGCGGTGGCCATCATCGGGTTAAAGTTGCGCGCGGTCTTGCGGTAGACGAGGTTGCCGGCGGTGTCGCCCTTCCAGGCATGGACGATGGCGACGTCGGCGAACAGGCCGCGCTCCATGATGTACTTCTCGCCGTCGAATTCCTTCACTTCCTTGCCCTCGGCGATCAGCGTGCCGACGCCGGTCTTGGTGTAGAAGGCCGGGATTCCGGCGCCGCCGGCGCGGATGCGCTCGGCCAGCGTGCCCTGCGGGTTGAACTCGAGCTCGAGCTCGCCTGCGAGATATTGCTGGGCGAACAGCTTGTTCTCGCCGACATAGGACGAGATCATCTTCTTGATCTGGCGCGTCTCCAGCAGCCGGCTGAGGCCGATGCCGTCGACGCCGGCATTGTTGGAGACGACCGTGAGGCCCTTGACGCCGGACTCGCGGATTGCGTCCGACAGGGTCTCGGCGATGCCGCAGAGGCCGAAGCCGCCCGACATGATCATCATGCCGTCCTTGAGGAGACCATCGAGTGCCGATTTGGCGTCGGGATAAACTTTGTTCATGCAGCGAATACCTGATGGAGGGCGCGGAACGGCTGTGGCAAAGCGGATTATTAGGCGAAATCTTCGCAGTGCGTCAATCACGGCCGGGTGCGGCGAGGGGCGGCGGCCTGCGGCAATCAACATGGCCTTGAAAGCGACAAGAAAACCCTTCAAGTTGCGTGGGTTGGCAGGGGCCTCCGGCGAGAGCCCGCTGTGTTCGACGACGACCCGACAAAACTCAACCCGACCCGGATATGTCATTGACGATGGCCCAAGGAATTAAGCGCCTGGGGATGCCGATCGCGGCGCTTTTCGGCCTGGCGCTGGTCGGGCTGGTCGGAACGTCGTGGTTCCTCAACCGGGACGCGCTGCAGCGCGCGGTGGAAGCGCAGATCCGCGCCGTGACCGGGCTCGAACTCGTCGTCAACGGCCCGATCGACGTCTCGGTTTTTCCCGGCAGCTACGTCTCCTTTCATAATGTCGGGCTGAAGGGCGCCGATACCATCGGTCCCGCCCTCCAGGTCGACGTGCTGACCGCCAATCTGCGCCTGCTGCCGCTGTTGCTGCGGCGGTTCGAGATTGCCGACGTCATGATGCTGCGTCCGCATATCCATGTGGTCCGCGACGGCGCCGGCGAGAGCAACTGGACGCCGTTCGTCGAGACCATCGCCAAGGCGATGACGCCCGGCGCCGAGAACCAGGTGTCGTTCTCCGAGATCCGGATCCAGGACGGCGAGCTGAACTACCAGGACGGCACCAACAACATCTCCGAGCAGCTCGGCGATATCGACCTGTCGCTGGCCTGGCCCTCGATCTCGCGTTCCTTTGCCGCAACCGGCCAGTTCGACTGGCGCGGCGAACGCGTCGACGGCTCGATCAGCGCCAGCGACTTCGTCGCGCTGTTGTCGGGCGACCGCTCGGGCCTGAAGGCACGGCTCGCCAGCGCGCCGCTGAAGGTTGCTTTCGACGGAACCGTCGCCAACCGCACCAGCCTGATGATGGAAGGCGTCGCCACCATGGACAGCCCGTCGCTGCGCAACGCGTTGCGCTGGATGGGACAGGCCCCGCCCGGCGGCGGTGGCGGCTTCGGCCGCTTCGCGCTGAAGGCCCGCGCCAATGTGGTCGGCGGCTCGGTCGCGCTCACCAATGTCAATGTCGAGCTCGACGGCAACGTCGCCGAGGGCGTGATGACCTACGCCAATAACGGCCGGCAGACGCTGCAGGCGACGCTTGCCGCCGGCAATCTCGATTTCACGCCTTATATCTCGACGTTCCGCCTGCTGGCCAGCGGCCAGCGCGACTGGAACAGGCAGCTGTTCGACCTGTCCTCGCTGTCGTCGACCGATCTCGACATGCGCCTGTCGGCGGCCAAGGTGACGGTCGGCCCGTCCAAGCTCGGCCGCACCGCGTTCGGCGCCAATCTGCGCGGCGGCGCACTGGCGCTCAGCGTCGGCGAGGCGCAGATGTATGGCGGCATCGCCAAGGGCTCGTTCGCGATCGCGCGCTCGGATGCGGTCGCCGACGTCAGGGCGCAATTCCAGTTTACTGATGTCGATCTGCAGGCCTGCGCCAGCGAATTGTTCGGCATCAACAAGCTGTCGGGGCGCGGCAACCTCAACGTCTCGCTGACCGCCTCGGGCTCGAGCCCGTTCGGACTCGCGTCGTCGCTCGACGGCACCGCGACGCTGAACGGGCATGACGGTGCGATCGCGGGCTTCAATGTCGAGCAGCTGTTGAAGCGGCTGGAGAAGCGGCCGCTGTCCGGCGGCGGCAATTTCCGCTCCGGCTCGACGCCCTACGACAATCTCAGCATCTCGGTGAAATTCGCCGACGGCGTCGCGACCGCTGACGACATCCATGTCGAAAGCCCCACGGCGAAGATCACGCTGACCGGCACGGCCTCGGTGCCGTCGCGCGAATACGATCTCAAGGGCGTCGCCAGCCTGACCTCGGCATCGGCCGGCGGCAACGGTTTCGATCTGCCCTTCGTGATCCAGGGGCCGTGGGATGATCCGCTGATCTTCCCCGATCCGGAAAGCCTGATCCGCCGCTCGCCGGCCTCCGCCCCGCTGCTCGATGCGGTGAAGGATCGCAAGACCCGCGACGCGGTGCGCTCGGTGATCGAGCGCTTCACCGGCGGCGCCGCACGGCCCGCGGCGGCGCCCGATGCTGCGGCAGGCGCGCCCGGCAGCGCACCAGCGGCGTCGGCCGAGAATGCGAAGTCGAACTGATCGAATCCATTCACTTTGCGCATCGATGCACCGGGACCGATCCACGCGCTCGCCGCAAACCCCTACAGAAGTCGGCGGCGCGACATCTTTATCGGGTCACGGGCATGCGCTAGTGTTTTCTCCAACCGGTTAAAAAGCCGGCCTCATGAGGGAGAACAACGTGAGATCCAAGGTTATCGGTGCGCTATCAATTGCGGTCGCCGCGGTCGGCCTGTTTGCCGCAACTGCACCTGCTCTCGCCCAGGGCAAGACGATCACCGTCTGGTGGGGCAAGGGATTTTACAAATCCGAAGACGACGCGCTGCTCGAGACGATCAAGAAATTCGAAGCCAAGACCGGCATCAAGGTCGAACTGTCGCAATACGCGATCCAGGACATGATTCCGAAGACGGTCGCCGCGCTCGATTCCGGCACCGTGCCCGACGTCGCCTATTCCGACTCCTACGACGTGCAGGCGCAGGGCAAATGGGCCTATGAGGGCAAGCTCGAAGATCTCTCCGACATCCTGCTGCCGATGAAGGATGCGTTCGCGCCGAACACGCTGGAGACGGCGCTGCTCTACAATGACGTCGCCAAGAAGAAGGCCTATTACGGCTTCCCGCTGAAGCAGCAGAGCATGCACGTCCAGATCTGGGGCGACATGCTCGAGAAGGCCGGCTTCAAGGCCGCCGACATCCCGACCAAGTGGGAGGATTACTGGTCGTTCTGGTGCGACAAGGTGCAGCCGGCAATCCGCAAGGCGACCGGCCAGCGCATCTACGGCGTCGGCCAGCCGATGGGCGTGGAATCCACCGACTCGTTCCAGTCGTTCTACACCTTCATGGACGCCTATCACGTCAAGCTGGTCGACGACGACGGTAAGCTCTTGGTCGACGATCCCAAGGTGCGCGACGGGTTGATTCATGCGCTGAAGGACTACACCGACACCTACATCAAGGGCTGCTCGCCGCCCTCCTCCACGACCTGGAAGGATCCGGACAACAACGTCGCCTTCCACAACAAGACGATCGTGATGACCCACAACTTCACGATCTCGATCGCGGCGAAGTGGTTCGAGGATTCCACCAACCCGGCGCTGACCGACGCGCAGCGCGCCGCCGGCAAGCAGGCCTATGAGCAGGACATCATCACCGCGTCCTTCCCAAAGGCGCCGGACGGATCGACGATCCGCTACCGCTCCGACGTCAAGACCGGGCTGATCTTCGCCAACGCCAAGAACAAGGCGGAAGGCAAGCAGTTCATTGCCTTCCTGATGCAGGAAGACAATTTGCGCCCCTATGTCGAGGGCGCGCTCGGCCGCTGGTTCCCGGTGACCAAGGCAAGCCAGGCGAGCCCGTTCTGGCAGGCTGACCGGCATCGCAAGGCGGTCTACAATCAGTTCACCGGCGGCACCGCGCCGTTCGACTTTACCAAGAACTGGAAGTTCACCATCCTGAACAACGAGAACGTCTGGGCCAAGGCCATGAACCGCGTCGTCAGCGAGAAGGTGCCGGTGGACAAGGCCGTCGACGAACTGATCGCCCGCATCAAGCAGGTCGCGGGGTAACGCAACCGATGACCGGCACTGCCGACACTTGCTCCGCGTCGTCCCGGCGAAAGCCGGGACCCATACGCCGCGGCAGTAATTGGGGAGCAGGCCGGTCGACGGCTTTCGGGCAACGGCCGGGCCCTGTGGTTTTGGGTCCCGGCCTTCGCCGGGACGACGACGTAGCGACATCTTAGAGTAACCGAATGGCGATCACACTCTCCGCATCCGATGTCCCCTCGCCGCCGTTGTCGGCGCGGCTGTCGCCGCCGCAGGTCTGGGGCATCGTGCTGCTCGCGCCCTATCTGCTCGTCTTCCTCGCCTTCGTGGTCTATCCGGTCGGCTACGGCTTGTGGTTGGCGCGCCATCCGGCAAGCTATGTCGCGCTCTATCACGACCCGATCTTCGCCCGCGCGGCGATCAACACGCTGATCTTCCTGGTCATCGGCATCAACATCAAGATGCTGATCGCGCTGTTCCTGTCCGGCTTCTTCGCCCAGCAGCGGCCCTGGATCAGGTGGCTGTCGGTCATCTTCATCCTGCCCTGGGCGGTGCCCTCGATCCCGACCATCCTGTCGGTGCGCTTCATGCTCAATCCGGAATGGGGCGTGGTCAACCAGCTGATCTTCAAGTTCACCGGCGACGACGGCCCGAACTGGCTGAACGATCCTTCGGTCGCATTGGCGATGGCGATCGGCGTACACATCTGGAAGTCGCTGCCGTTCTGGACGCTGATCCTGCTGACCGGACGGCTCGCGATCTCGCACGATCTGTACGAGGCCTCCGACGTCGACGGCGCCAATTGGTGGCAGAAATTCCGCTACATCACCTGGCCGTCGATGCAGACGCTCTACGTCACCTGCACGCTGCTCTCGATGATCTGGACGCTCGGCGACTTCAACAGCGTCTATTTGCTCACCGGCGGCGGGCCCGCCGACCTCACCCACGTGCTGTCGACCCTCGGCATCCGCTATCTGCGCCTCGACCAGCTCTCGCTCGCGATGGCCTCGATCGTCTGTGCGATGCCGTTCGTGCTGCCGCTGGTCTATTTCATGATGAAACGGTTGTCGCGATGAAGCTGCCCACCCTCCGCGAAGTCGGCACCGAAGCCAAGCTGCTCCTGATCGGCATCCCGGTCTTCATCTGGACCATGATCCCGATCTACCACATGTTCGTGTTCGCGATCTCTCCGAAGGAGGACGCGTTCTCTGGCAAGGTGTGGCCGACGCATCCGACGCTGCATAATTTCGAGATCGTGTTCTACCAGCAGCACTACTTCCTGCGCGACTTCTGGATCCAGTTCTGGAATTCGACCGTGATCGCGCTCGCGGTCGGCGTGCTGACGCTGTTCGTCGCCACCGCCGCCGCGTTCTCGATCTCGCGGCTGCGCGTGCCGGGCGGCCGCGCCGTGATGAACATGGCGCTGTTCACCTATTTCATCCCGGCCGCGTTCCTCGCCGTGCCGATGTACCGCACCATGGGTAATTACGGCCTGCTCAACAATCACTGGTCACTGATCCTCGCGATGGTGACGATCGCCGCGCCCTACGCGATCTGGGTCCTGAAGCAGGCCTCCGACAAGCTGCCGGTCGAGCTCGACGAGGCCGCGACGATGGACGGCGCAACCACGCTTCAGCTGTTCCGCCTGGTCTATGTGCCGCTGATGATGCCCTCGCTGGTCGCGGTCGGCACCTATGCAATCCTGCTCGCGTGGAACGAATATCTCTACGCGTTCCTGCTGCTGTCGAAGGACACCGACATCACGCTGCCGGTCGCGCTCGGCAACTTCCTCGCCGCGGACGACTCGCCGTGGGAGCTGCTCATGACCACCGGTTTCATCTACGCATTGCCGCCGGCTGCGGTCTATTACGCCTTCAAGCGCTACATGGTTGGCGGGCTGACGGCAGGCGCCGTCAAGTCGTGACGGCTCCAAAGCGTTTTCGAGCGAAGTGGGCACCGGTTCGCGTGAAGAAAACGCGTCAAAACAAGAATCTAGAGCACCGGTTCTAACCCAATCAGAACCGGTGCTCTAGAGCGGCGCGGCGCTCTCGCCGCGCGCGCTCGACAGTTTCGAGGCGAACGAGGCGATCACGATGATCACGGCGATCAGCGCGATCACCAGCGTGCAGATCGCGTTGATCTCGGGCTTCACGCCAAGCCGGACCTCGGAATAGATCCGGATCGGCAGCGTCGCCGAGCCCGGGCCGGTGGTGAAGCTCGCGATCACGACATCGTCGAGCGACAGCGTGAAGGCCAGCATCCAGCCGGCGGCGATCGCCGGCACGATCAGCGGCAGCGTCACCAGGAGGAACGCCCGCACCGGATCGCAGCCGAGGTCCATCGCAGCCTCCTCCAGGCTGCGGTCGAGCGTGGAGAGGCGCGACTGCACCACGACGGTGACGAAGCACATCGTCAGCGTGGTGTGGGCGATCGTCACCGTCCAGAACCCGCGCTCGGCGTTGAGCGCCACGAACAAGAGCAGCAGCGACAGGCCGGAGATCACCTCCGGCATGACCAGCGGCGAGTACAGCATGCCGGAGAACAGCGCCCGCCCCCGGAACCGCTCGCCGCGTGCCAGCCCGACCGCCGCCAGTGTGCCTAGCAGCGTCGCCAGCGTCGCCGACACCGCGGCGACCGACAGGCTCATCCACGCCGCCTCCAGCATGGCGCGATCGCCAAAGAATTCGCGATACCAGCGCAGCGACCAGCCGCCCCACACCGTCACCAGCCGCGAGGCGTTGAACGAGTAGATCACGAGGATGACGATCGGCAGATAGAGGAACGCCAGCCCGAGCGCGAGCGACGTCATGTTGAAGCGGGTGAGCCTGGCGACGGTGCGCGCCATCAGCGGCCCGCCTCCAGTTGACGCCGTTGCAGGCGGTCGTAGAGCACGAGCGGCGGCACCAGCAGCAGCAACAAGGCGACCGCGGCAGCCGATGCGACCGGCCAGTCCTTGTTGGTGAAGAATTCGAGCCACAGCGTCTGCCCGATCATCAGCGAGTTGGAACCCGCGAGCAGGTCGGGGATCACGAACTCGCCGACAACAGGGATGAAGCAGAGCAGCGCGCCGGCGCCGACGCCGGGCAGCGACAGCGGGAACGTCACCAGCCAGAACGCCTGTAGCGGCGAGGCGCCGAGATCGCCCGCAGCCTCCAGCAGCGACGCGTCCATCCTGGAGAGCGTCGCATAGAGCGGCAGGATCATGAACGGCAGATAGGAATACACGATGCCGAGATACATCGCGCTGTCGGTCGACAGCCAGACCACCGGCGCGGACACGATATGCAGCGCCAGCAGCACCTGGTTGAGCAGGCCGTCATGCTGCAGGATGTTGATCCAGGCATAGATGCGGATCAGAAACGAGGTCCAGAACGGCACGATGACCAGCATCATCGCCACACCCTGCCAACGCTGCGGCAACCGCGCCATGCCGTAGGCGATGGGATAGCCGATCAGGAGCAGGATCAGCGTCGAGCTCACCGCGACGACGAGGCTGCGCAGATAGGACAGGATGTAGAGATTGTCCGAGATCAGCAGGCGGAAATTGTCGAACGACAATTGCGCGAACGCCGCGGCCAGCGCCGCGCGGCCCTCGGTGAAATCGAACACCGGCGTATAGGGCGGCTGCGCGATCGCGGTCTGCGACAGGCTGATCTTCAGCACGAAGCCGAACGGCACCAGGAAGAACAGCACCATCCACAGATAGGGCGCGATCGCGGCGAGCCGCGCCGGCCGGGCGAAGATGCGGCGCGCGCTCATTGCTCGAGCACCAGGCAATCGTCGGCGGTGAACCATGCCACCACGCGCTGACCGGCGAGGTAGGCATCGACATCGAGCCGCGCGGTGTTGGCCATCGACGAGCGCACCACCGCGCCCGTCTCCAGCTTCACCCGATAGCTGGTCACGCCGCCGAGATAGTTGACGTCGGTGACGACACCCTCCAGCCGGTTGATCGCCTGCGACGCGCCTCCGTCCGTTGCCGGCGCCCGGCGCGACAGCTTCACCTTCTCGGGGCGGATTGCGACGGCAACGACCTGCCTGGTCACCGGCGGCCACAGCTCGCTGACCGCGAGCGCGCCTGCATCAGCCGTCGCGACCGTCAGGCGCCCATTCTCGCGGGAAGTGACCTCGCCGTTGAACAGATTGATGTCGCCGACGAACTCGGCGATCCAGCGCGAGGCCGGCGCCTCGTAGAGATTGCGCGGGGTTGCGACCTGAACCAGACGGCCGGCATCCATCACGCCGATCCGGCCCGCCATCGTCATCGCCTCCTCCTGATCGTGGGTGACGATGATGAAGGTCATGCCGAGACGGCGCTGCAGGTCCATCAATTCGGCCTGCGTGCTCTCGCGCAGCTTCTTGTCAAGCGCGGCGAGCGGCTCGTCGAGCAGCAGCACCTGCGGGCGCCGCGCCAGCGAGCGCGCCAGCGCGACGCGCTGCCGCTGTCCGCCGGAGAGTTGGTCGGGCTTGCGCTTCTCCATCCCCTCGAGCTTGACCAGGGCCACCATCTCTGCGACGCGCGCAGCGATATCGCCGCGCGCCATGCCGGCACGCTTCAGCCCGAAGGCAATGTTGTCGCGCACCGACAGATGCGGGAACAGCGCGTAGTTCTGGAACATCATGTTGACGGGCCGCTCATGCGGCAGCACCTGGGCGATGTCGCTGCCGCCGAGCAGGATGCGGCCCTCCTCCGGCGTCTCGAAGCCGGCGAGCATGCGCAGCAGCGTGGTCTTGCCGCAGCCGCTCGGGCCGAGCAGCGCGAAGAATTCGCCGGCGCGGATATCGAGCGAGAGCTTGTCGACCGCGCGGAAATTGCCGAACGACTTGGCGACACCCTCGATCCGCAGCAGCGGCATGTCCGAGACGGCCGGTTCAGCCAACGGCCTTGCCGCCTCCGCACTCGCTTCGCCCGATGTCACGTCCGTCAGCCCCGATTCCCCGTAAGGTCCGATTCTGGCGGCAAGCTAGCGGTGGATCGCCACCGGCTCAACCGCCTCACGGACATCTCCCGCAATATTGTCGGCGTCCGCGCCTCTGCTAGACTTTGCAGCCAAATTCGAGGGGCAACCGATGATTCACGACCGCTACGGCCTGCCACTGACGACGAGCTCGGACCGCGCCGCCGCCTATTATGTCGACGGCGTCGATCGCATGCTGGCGGCGCTGCACGGCGCCGATGCGGCGTTCGAGGCGGCGATCGCCGAGGACCGCGATTTCGCGTTGGCCCATATCGGCCGCGCCCGCGTGCACCAGCTCAACATGGAAGGCGCCAAGGCCCGCGCCGAGGCGGCCGATGCACGGCAGCTGGCCGCGGCCGCCAGCCCGCGCGAGCGCCAGCACATCGAGATCATGGCGTCCGTGATCGAGAGCCAGCCCAAGAAGGCGGTGACGGAAGCCGAACGGCATCTCACCGAATATCCGCGCGATGCGCAGGTGCTGTCGCTGTTGCTCGGCGCCTTCGGCCTCTATGCGTTCTCCGGCCGGCCCGACCATGACGCCGCGCGGCTTACCGTCTGCGAGCGTTACGCCGGCGACTATGGCAACGATTGGTGGTTCCTCACCTATCTCGGCTGGTCGAAGACCGAGGCCGGCGATGTCGTGTCCGGCCGCGTCATCACCGAGCGCGGCTATGCGCTGAAGCCGGAGAACGCCGGTGCCGCGCACGCCGTCGCGCATGCGCTGTTCGAGCAGGGCGACGCGGCGGAAGGCCGCAGCTTCCTCTCCGCCTGGCTGCCGGCGAATGATCGCACCAGCTTCCTGCAGGGCCATCTCGCCTGGCACCTCGCCTTGATCGCGATCGAGGAAGGCGACGCCGACAGCGCGCTCGACATTTACGAGCAGCACATCAAGCCGGCGGGCCGGCCCTATCCGCCGCTCAATATCTTCACCGACACGGCCTCGCTGCTGTGGCGGCTGTCGGTCGCCGGCAAGACCGGCCTCGAGCAGCACTGGAAGGAGGTCGCCGCCTATGGCGACGGCTATTTCCCGAAGGCCGGCGCGCATTTCGCCGACGTGCACCACGCGCTGGTCGCAGCGACGACGAACAACGACGCGCTCGAAGCGCGGCTGGTCGAGATGGCGGCGCGCGACGCCGACGGCAGGCTGGCGCCGGGCCCTGCGGCGATCGGGCTCGGCCGCGGGATCTCGGCCTTCGCCGCCGGCGATCACGACGACGCCGTGCGCATCCTTGCGCCGCTGATGCGTGAACTGGTGCGGATCGGCGGCAGCCATGCGCAACGCGAATTGTGGGAGGACACCTTCATCGTCGCATGCCTGCGCGCCGGCCAGGGCCGGCAGGCAACGAGCCTGATCTCGGAGCGGCTGCATCGCCGTCCGTCCCGGCGCGACCTCGCCTGGTCGCAGGAGGCGGCCCGGCAATAGCCGCTGCTGGAGCTCTTCTCCTTCCCCCTCAAAACAGGGTAATCGCATTTGGAATGAACCGATTCTTCCGCGCCGTCATGGCCGGGCTTGTCCCGGCCATCCACGTCTTTTCTTCGCGTGGAAACGGAGACGTGGATGCCCGGGACAAGCCCGGGCATGACGAGTTTGTGGGAACTCCGAATCCCCACCCGCTTTGCTCTGGCGAGCAAAGCGACCTCCCCTTTGCAAGGGGAGGTTTGACCATCGGCTCAATCGGCCTTGGCCATGAATGTCGCGAGCGCGTCGCAATCGGCTTGCGGCATGGTCAGTCCGAGCTTGGAGCGGCGCCACAAGATATCGTCGGGAAAGCGCGCCCATTCCCTGCGCATGAGGTAGCGCACCTCGGCGCCGGTCAGTTCGGGACCGAAGGCCGGGCCGAGATCGGCCTTCTCCCTGGCGTCGCCCAGAACATCCCCGACGTTCAGCCCATAGGCGGCCACCAGCCGCCGCGCCTGCGCTTCGCCGAGGAAGCGCCAGCGGTCGCGGGCGATCTCGACCTCGGTTTCAAAGCGCTGCCAGGCGAATTCGCCGCCCGGCAGCGGCGCCGTTGCAGTCCAGCGCGGCGTCATCGGATAGAACCGCGTGAACTCCGACACCGCCCGCTCGGCGCGGCGCCGCGCGGTGGTGACGTCGCCGCCGAAGATCGTGAGCAGCGGCGCCTTGCCGCGGCTGACATCGAGCAATGCTGCGCCATCGCTCATGCGCCGGCGCGCGGGCGCGACCACGGAATTGGCGCCGGAGACGGTTCGCAGCACATCGACTGGAGCGATCTGCTCGCGAAAGTAGCGATTGGCCGCGTCGCAGAGATAGGCGACCTCACGCACGTCAATCGTGACAACCGCCGGATCACCCTTGAAGGGATGACTGACGCTGCCGATCAGGGTGAAGTCGCGCTCGTAGGGACTGGCGAAGATCAGCCGGCCGTCAGGGTTCTGAAACACATAGACGTTGTCACAGTCGAACAGGCGGCGCACCACGATCTGGCTGATCTGCACCGTCGCAAGCTGCGGTGCCGGCACGCGCAGCACGATGTCGGCGACCGAGGCGGTCCACGCACCGGTCGCGTTGACCAGCGCCCGCGCGGTGATCACCCGCCGATAGCCGCGGTCGATCGCAACCAGCCGCCAGGTCTCGCCGCGCTCGCCCCGGGTCACGCGCGTGCCGGTGCGGATATCGGCGCCGCGCGCCGCGGCATCGACGGCGGTGAGCACGACGAGCCGGGAATCGTCGACGACGCAGTCGGAATATTCGAACGCGGTTCCGAACGGGCGCTTCAGCGCATTGCCGACCGGATGGTGGGTGACATCGAGCGTCGCCGAACGCGGCAGACCGCTGCGCGAAGTCAGCCGTTCGTAGAGCAGCAGCAACGACCGCAACTGCCACGGCGGCCGCTCCTCGGCATGCGCCGGGATCACGAAGCGCACCGGCCGCACCAGATGCGGCGCGTTGCGCAATAACACGTCGCGTTCCCTCAGCGCCCTGCGGACGCGGAAGAACTCCCGCCGTTCCAGCCCGGCCAGATCGCCATGGACCAGCCGCGGCGAAGCCTGCGATGCGCCGGAACCAAGATCGCCCTGCTCCAGCAGGATCACGCGCAGGCCGCGGCCCGCGGCATCACGAGCAATGCTCGTGCCGTTCAGGCCACCGCCGATGATCGCGACGTCATAGTCCGCCATGCGCAAGGCCTATCGCATTTCAATGCGAACGGAATACGCGGTCGCAGAGAAAATGCATTGGACGTCAGCCTGCTCCGACGGAGGCGAAGAACTGTTCCGGCCCGTCGACCTCGATCAGCTTCCTGCCTTCGATCACCCAGAACCGGTTGGCCACGGTCCGCACGAACTGGCGGTCGTGCGACACCAGGAGGCAGCTGGCCTGCTGTTCCATCAATTCGTCCTCCAGCGCCTCCTGCCCCTCGATGTCGAGGTGGTTGGTCGGCTCGTCGAGCAGATAGAAGTTCGGCTGGGTGAGCCGCAGCACCAGCATGCCGAGACGAGCCTTCTGCCCGCCCGACAGCCGCCCGATCGGACGGCCCTGCATCTCGATCGAGAGCCCGGCACCGGCGAGCAGGCCGCGCGCCCGCTGATCGCCGACCTCGAAGCGCCGCGTCAGCATGCGCATCGGCGTGTCGCTATCGACGAGATCGGCCAGTGCCTGGTCGCAATAGCCAAGCACCAATGACTCGGTGGCCCGGATCTCGGCCGGTGCCGCTCCGGCATTCTCGATCGCCAGCCGCAGCGCCGCGACGAACCGCGTCTTGCCGGCGCCATTCGGCCCGAGCAGCGCAATCCGGTCGCCCTTGCAGATGAACTGCTGGCCGGTCCTGAACAACAGCCTGCCATCGGGCGTGGCGATCCCGGCGTTGTTCAGCCTGATCAGAACCTTGGCATGGGTGTCGCGGTTGGCGAGCCGGATCGTTCCGGCCGAGCGTTCCAGATGCGCGGGCTTCGCCGTCTCCTCCAGTCTCTCGGCGCGTTGCTTCAATTGCCTGGTCTTCGACAGCAAAAGGTCGCTGCCGGAATTGATGCCGAGGTTGTTGAGCTTCGCGGCCTGCTGCCGGAGCTGCCGCACGGCCTTCATGTCGCGCTGATAGCGCCGCTCGTCCGAGGCATCGAATTCTTCGATCGCCGCGCGCGCCGCGGTATAGGGCAGCGAGAACAGCTGCGACCGCTCCGGGCGCAGGAACAGCGTCCGGTTGGTCGTTGCATCGAGAAAGGCGCGATCGTGGCTTGCGATCACCACCGGCATCTCGCGTGGCAGCGCGTTCAGCCAGGCCTCGAGCCGGCCGACCTTGGCGAGATCGAGATGGTTGGTCGGCTCGTCGAGCAGCAGCACATCGGGCTCGGTCACCAGCACGCGGGCGAGCACCGCAAGCCGCAGCCAGCCGCCGCTCAGCTGCTTCAGCGGTCTCGTCCACAGCTCCTCCGGAACTTCGAGCGATTGCAGGGCGACGTCGACCCGCCAGGCCTCGCTGGCGCGCTGCTCGCCGGGAAGCGCCTCGAGCACGGCGGCATGGAACGGCGTATCCAGCAGTTTCGGCGGCGCATCCTGCTCGACATGGCCGACGGTCAGTCCGCGCGCACGGGTGATATCGCCTTCGTTGGGCTCCATCGCATCTGCGATACAGCGCAACAGCGTGGACTTGCCGCGGCCATTGGCGGCCACCAGCCCGATGCGGTCGCCGGCATTGACGACAAAATTCAGTTCGGAAAACAGCGGCGCGTTCAGCGTCACGCCGAGATTGCGCACATTGATGAGGGTCACGATCAATTCTCTGGTCTAGCCGGCGATCGCGACATCCCGAGGCGTCCAGCCATCATCGGATGTGCGTGTCGAAGCGCGGCGAGGGATTCATGTGCAGGCGAGAACGCTCAAACGTTCGACGCCGCACGGCCACGAAGGGCAGACCAGGAAGGGATGTTGCGCGAGTTTCCGGTCAGCCCTGCAAACGCATCTGCAGGGCGTTGACGGGGCCACGCTTGAGGTGGGGATCGGTGTATCTCGCCACGACGCGGCCCTCCTTTCTCGGCTGAAATGATGTGGTGGGTCGAGATGTAGCCGGGCGTGCAACGGATGGCAAGCACAGCCGGCCGGGCCGGCCCGACCGTTCAGGCCAAATTACCCGGCTCTGCGCACGGTCTCGGCAAGCTGGTCGCCGCCGACCAGCGCGGCGAATTGACCGATCGGGGCCGGCCTGCCGATCAGATAGCCCTGCACCGCGTCGCAGCCCTCTTCGGCGAGGAAGCCGAGCTGCGCCTCGGTCTCGACGCCTTCGGCGACGATCGACATTTCAAGGCCGTGGCCGAGATCGATCACCGCGCGCACGATCGCGGCCGATTGCGGGTTGCGGCCGAGATTGATGACGAAGGCGCGGTCGATCTTGATCTTGTCGAACGGAAACGCCTGCAGGTAGCTCAGCGAGGAATAGCCGCTGCCGAAATCGTCCATCGAGATGCGCACGCCGAGCGCCTTCAGCCGCCGCAGCAGCGACAGGCCGCGGTCGAAATCCTCGATCAGCACGCCCTCGGTGATTTCGAGCTCGAGCCGGTCGGGCGTCAGCCCGGTCTCGAGCAGGATCGAATGGACGAGGCCGACGAGGTCGCCATGGGTGAATTGCGCCGGCGACAGGTTCACCGCGACCTGCAGCGGGATCGCCCAGGAGGCCGCCTCCCGGCAGGCTTCGCGCAGGATCCATTCACCCATCTCGACGATCAGGCCGCTTTCTTCCGCGAGCGGAATGAAATCGCCGGGCGGCACGAAGCCGCGCACCGGATGGTGCCAGCGCGCCAGCGCCTCGAAGCCGATGATCTGGCTGGCCGCCACGCTGCCGCCCGCGGCGGCCTGCGGCTGGTAGTAAAGCGACAATTCGCCATTCTTGATCGCGACCGACAGCTCCTGGTGCAGCACGCGGCGATCGCGGATCTGCTGGTCCATCTCCGGTTCGAAGATCGAGATCGTGCCGCGCGACTTCGCCTTGGCGCGAAACAGCGCCGCGCCGGAATTGGCCAGCAGCGAGGCCGCGTCGGATCCGTTGTCCGGGAACACCGCGATCCCTGTGGTGAGGCCGGTCCGCACCGACTTGCCGTCGATCAGGAAATCCTGCCCGAGCGCCTCGGCGGCCTGCTCGGCCAGGGCGATGCCGGCCACCGGCTGCTTGCCGTCGATGATGAGGCCGAACTCGTCGCCGGACAACCGCGCCACCACGCCGCCGCGCGCCACGGTCTGCAGACGCTGCGCGACCTCGATCAGCACCTTGTCGCCCATCGCGTGGCCGTAGACGTCGTTGATCTCCTTCAGCCCGTCGAGATCGACGCAGAGCACGGCGAACTCCTCGTCGGTGCCGTCGCAGGCCTCGATCATCTGGGTCAGCGCCTGCAGGAAGGCGGCGCGGTTCGGCAGGTCGGTCAGGCCGTCATGATAGGCCATGTGCGCCATGCGCGACTCGGTCTGGCGCCGGTCGGTGACGTCCTCATGGGTCTTGATCAGATATTGCGGCTCGCCGACATCGTCGAGCACGGTCATGCGGCGGGTCAGGAACAACCGCAGGCCGTCCTTGGTCGAGATCGGATGCTCCTCGGCGATCATGCTGCGCTTCCTGATCGCGGCCTCGTCGCGGGCGATGATCAGCTTGGCTTCACGCGCATTGAAGATGTCGGACGCGGTCAGGCCGGCGGCGTCCTCGCGGCGGCGATTGAGGATCGTCTCGGCGCTGCGGTTGGCCAGGAGGTAGCGGCCGTCGCTGACCCGCTGCACGATCAGCGACACCGGGATGTTGTCGACCACGAGCTCGAGGAATTTCTTGTTGTTCTCGAGCTCGCGCGACAGCGAGCGGCGGTCGGTGACGTCCTCGAACAGCGCGATCAGGAATTCCGGTTCGCCGGCCTCGTTGCGGGCGATCACGCGGTTGGAGGCGAGGATCCGCTTGTCCGAACCGCGTTCGACGAAGAATTCGCTGCGATGATAGCCTTCCGCCGCATTCAGCGCCGCGCGGTCGGCGGTGTCGATGCTGGCGGCGGTCTCGGGGCGGAAGATCTCGTCGGCGCGCCTGCCCACGATGTGATCGCGCGAGAAGCGCGAGAAGCGCTCGAAGGCGCGGTTGGCGAAGATGTAGCGGCCGTCCTCGATGTTCTTGGCCGCGACGCAGACCGGAACGTTGTCGAGCACCGATTCCAGGAATTGCGTGGTCGAGGCGAGCTTGCGCGACAGCTTGCGCTGGTCGGTGCAATCGAGATGGGTCGCGACCGAGCCGCCGTTCGGCAGCGGAAAATACTTCACCAGCACCGACCTGCCGCCGGGCAGCTCGGTGACCAATCCCTCGGGCGCCGCGGCCCTGGCGAAGAAATCCTCGGCGCTGAGGTCGAGCACGCCGCGGTCGCGGCGCAGCTCCAGCAGCTCGACGCCGGTCATGTTGCGCCGGATGTCGGCGCGCGACAGGCCGTAGATGTCGAGATAGCGGTCGTTGCAGAACACGATGCGCTCCTGCGCATCGGTCATCACCACGCCCTGATTCAAATGGTTGAGTGCCGACGAGACGAAGGCGTTGCGCCGCAATTGCGCGCGCTTCGCCTTGCGCAGCGCCGAGAGGATCCACAGCCCGACCGCGCCAAAAAAGGACGCAACCACCACGCTGCCGATCAGGAGCTCCCAGACCACGCCGGGATCGAGGCTGCCGAGATAGCTCGACGGCGCGAACGCACCGGTGCCGGCCCGGGCTGCAGCGCACGGCGCGACGGCGGCGATCAGGCAGAGCACGGCCCTTGCCGGAATCGAATTCTTCCCGCCCGCCTGCACCTTCCTGCCAGCCATCGATCACCCGCGGATTTCCGGGGCGAGTGTCCGGCTCCGGCGGTTTGGATCGGGTAAACGCGTATTGATGCAACCGGAAAATGCTGACTTAATTTATGGCAATTGCCCTGACATGATTAATGCTCCACTAACAGGGCATGGCTTCCCAACTATTTGAGATGGCCCAAGCACTTGCCTAATAAGCACTTGCCCAAAGCGACCGGATCGGCTGAACGATGTTGGCGGCAGCGGCCAGGGCGCGGCCGGGCGGAAATTTTCGGACCTGAAGGACGAGATGGACAGGGTTGATTGCGTGATCGTCGGTGCGGGGGTGATCGGCCTCGCGGTGGCGCGGCGGCTGGCACAGGCCGGCCGCGAGGTGATTGTGATCGAGGAGGCCGAGGGGATCGGCACGGTAACCTCGTCGCGGAACAGCGAGGTGATCCACGCCGGCATCTACTATCGTGCCGGCAGCCTGATGGCGCGGATGTGCGTCAGCGGCAAGCGGGCGCTCTACCGCTACTGCGCCGAGCACGGCGTCCCGCACAAGAATTGCGGCAAGCTGATCGTGGCCACCACGCCTGCGGAGACCGAGAAGCTGCAGTCGATCCGCGCGCATGCGAAAGCCAATGGCGTCGACGACATGCAGCTGTTGTCGGGCGAGGCGGCGCGCGCCCTCGAGCCGGCGCTGAATTGCGACGCAGCGCTGCTGTCGCCCTCGACCGGGATCATCGACAGCCATGCCTACATGCTGGCGCTGCGCGGTGACGCCGAGGAGGCCGGGGCGGCGTTCGCCTTCCATACGCCGCTGCTCCACGCCAGGGCCACCGCCGACGGGTTCGAGATCGAGGCCGGCGGCGCGGCGCCCATGACGCTGGCCTGCGATCTCCTGGTCAATGCCGCCGGACTCGGCGCGACGGCGGTCGCGCGCAACGTCGAGGGCATGCCGATCGAATTGATTCCAACGGCCTATTTGGCCAAGGGTAATTATTTCAGCTGCAGCGCCAAGGCGCCATTCTCGCGGCTGATCTACCCGGTGCCGGAACCCGGCGGGCTCGGCGTGCACCTGACGCTCGACATGGCCGGACAGGCAAGGTTCGGGCCCGACGTCCAATGGATCGATCACATCGATTACGCCGTCGACCCTGATCGGGCCGAGCGGTTCTATCCGGCGATCCGGAAATACTGGCCGGCCCTGCCGGACGGCGCGCTGATGCCGAGCTACTCGGGCATCCGCCCCAAGATCGTGCCGCCGGCGGTGGCGACGCAGGACTTCCTGATCCAGGGGCCGGCCGATCACGGCGTCGCGGGCCTGATCAATCTGTTCGGGATCGAATCGCCCGGACTGACGTCATCGCTCGCGGTCGCCGACCATGTCGGCGAGTTGGCGGAACTCTGAGCAAATACAGTATGGCCCTCCGGGGGATGCGCGCGCACTTGTGCGTTCATCCCTCGGTGAAAGGCCAGGCTATTTGCTAATTTGCAGGGGGGCGGTCTAGTGGACCGTGTCGTCGGCGGACAGTCTCAACCGCTCGATTTGATCCTTGACCATCAACTTGCGGCGCTTCAGCTCGCAAATATGCAGGTCGTCTACAGAGGGGTGAACGAGCGCTTCGTGCAGTTCGTTCTCGAGTATTTTGTGTTTACGCTCCAGCTCAATGAGATGGGCCTGTATTGCCATTGCGAACACTCCTCGGTGCGTTAAACCTCAGGTTCGATCCGGACCGCCGAGTGTACACAAGTGGACGGCGCTGTCGATGGGGAACGCGAAATGCCGCACGCACTCATTTCGGTTTATCTGTAACCAATCGTGACTATGGAACCGGTCCGGCTTGCGCGGCGCGCGCGCAAGGAGGATATTCCGGCGAGCGGCGACTTCCGCCGCAACAACCTCATCTTGCTTATCAGTTAATATACAACCATGAACGATCAGGATGAGCGCGAACTAATCGCCGAGCTCGCGCGTCTGCAACAAGAGCACCGCGACCTCGATGCCGCGATCGACGCGCTGCACCAGTCGCCGGCGCCGGATCTCTTGATGCTGCAACGCTTGAAGAAGCGGAAGCTGCAACTGCGCGATCGCATCGCCTTCATCGAAGACCAGATCACGCCCGACATCATCGCCTGACGCGCGTCGCGGCGCGGCCTTCGCAGGTTTGCGCTTCCGGTTCAGATCGGGCAGCCGTTTTCCCCGTCATCCACAGCGCCGCACCGGCTTCACGTTCGCGGCAACGGACGCGAGGCGGTTTCCCGGCGCTTGACTCCACATGAACAAAAAGAGAACATATCGATCCAGCCGCCAGCCATCAGAGGGAGTTTCGCCATGTCCGCACCGCCTTCCCTGCCCGACAACAGCCGCTACGAGAAGGCCTGCGATCAGGCGATCGCGATGTGCGACGGCAACCTGCGCAGCACCATCAAGGCGCTGATCATGGCCAACGAATACCTGGAAGCCGAGCTTGAGGAATTGCAGGCCGCGATCACCGCCGGTTGCGTGCCGGCGCAGACCCGGGCGGCGAGCGATGCCGCCTGATCCTTCTTGGCCTGATCCTTGGCCTGATCTTCAGGGAGCACAGCGATGGCCGATGTAACCTATTACGTGGCACTGCCCTTCATGCAGGATGATGACGACACGCCGGTCGCGGGCAATGCCGAGGAATGCCAGAGCTCGGCGGTCGCGCTGCGCCGCGCGGAGACCATGTCGCGGATGCCCGGCAGCATCGGCGCCGTCGCGTTCAGCCGCACCGGCGATCCCGCGATCGGCGAATTCGGCGATGCCAAGCTGTTGCGGGCCTACGGCAATGTGCCGGAGGATCTGAGCGCGCTCTGACCCGCCCGGATCCTCTAGGATTCGTGGCGCCGCTGCGCCTTGCGCACATACATCGCACGGTCGGCCTCATCGAGAACGCGATCGATGTCCGAATGAGCGGTGAGGATCGCAACGCCCGCGGAGGCACCCGCGGTGACCTGACTGTCACGGAACATGAAGGTCAACCGATCGATCGCCTCTTCCAGTGCAGCCGCCTTGGCGCGGGCATCGATCTCGCTGAGATTCCACAGCAGCACGGCGAACTCGTCACCGCCGAGACGGCCGATCACATCGGAAGCGCGCACCTGATCCGATATCGCGGCAACGATCGCCTTCAGCACCTCGTCACCCGCCGCGTGGCCGAAGGCATCGTTGATCGGCTTGAGGCGATCGACGTCGAGCAGGATCAGCGCGCCGGAGGCCTGGTAGCGCTTGATGAAGGAGAGCGAACGGGCGAGCTCGCGCTCGAATCCGCGCCGGTTCAGGATGTCGAGCAGGAAGTCGGTCTCGGCGGAGGCCTGCAGCTCCTCGATCCGGGCCTGCGCCCGCGCCAGCTGCGCCCGCAAGCTGCGGATCGTCGATTTGTCGCCGGATGCGACCGCGCCTCGCGTGGAAGCTGCGGTTCCAACCCGTTTGGTTCCAGCCCGCTTGGCTCCAGTCTTGCCCGGCCCGGATTTGCGCGCGGCGGGCGCGCCTTTGCGTCGTTTCGCGGCCCCGGAGGCGGCCGCCGTCGTCGTCTTCTTCATGCGCATCCTTGTTGAGGCCTGCTTATGAAGGCTTGCCGGGATTCACCAAGACAGGATAGTCCATTCTAACTCCCTTGCCACGCCTTGGATGACGCCCGGGCCGCCCCTATAATCGGCCTATGCTTTTGGATTCCTGCACAGAATTGAAGAGATGACCGCTCCGATCGCTATCATCATGGGAAGTCAGTCCGACTGGGAAACCATGCGCCATGCCGCCGAGACGCTTGCTGCGCTCGGTGTGGCCTGCGAAACGCGTATCGTTTCGGCCCACCGCACCCCGGATCGGCTCTACGCCTTTGCCAAGGGCGCCAAGGCGGCCGGCCACAAGGTGATCATTGCCGGCGCCGGCGGCGCCGCCCATCTACCGGGCATGACGGCCGCGCTAACCGAACTTCCGGTGTTCGGGGTTCCCGTCGAGTCGAAGGCGCTGTCGGGCGTCGATTCGCTCTATTCGATCGTGCAGATGCCGGCCGGCGTCCCGGTCGGGACGCTGGCAATCGGCAAGGCCGGCGCGATCAATGCCGCGTTGCTCGCGGCGAGCGTGCTCGCGCTCAACGATCCGGCTCTGTCGGCCCGCCTTGCGGCCTGGCGCAAGCAGCAGACCGACGCGGTCAACGAGCATCCGGAGGGCGCGGCGTGACGGCTTCGAACGCAGTGAAGCTGAAGCCGGGCGATACCATTGGAATCCTCGGCGGCGGGCAATTGGGCCGGATGCTGGCCATGGCCGCGGCGCGCCTCGGGCTCCGCTGCCAGGTGTTTTCGCCGGATCCGGACTCCCCGGCGTTCGACGTGGTGCAGAACGCGACCTGCGCGGAATATGCCGACGTGGAGGCGCTCGAACTGTTCGCCAACGACGTCGACGTCGTGACCTATGAATTCGAGAATGTCCCGGCCGCGACCGCGATGGTGCTCGCCGCGCGGCGCCCGGTGCTGCCGGCCTACAAGATCCTGGAGACCACGCAGGACCGGCTGATCGAGAAGGATTTCATCAGCAAGCTCGGCATCGGCACCGCCGACTACGCCGACGTCTCCTCGGTCGGTACGCTGCGCACCGCGATCGAACGCATCGGCCTGCCCGCGGTGATCAAGACCCGCCGCTTCGGTTATGACGGCAAGGGCCAGGCCATCATCCGCGCCGGCGACGATCTCGAACAGGTCTGGCAGGACCTCGGCACCAAGTCGGCCATCCTCGAAGCCTTCGTGCCGTTCGAGCGCGAGATCTCGGTCATCGCCGCCCGCTCCGCGTCCGGCGAAGTCGAATGCTTCGACGTCACCGAGAACGAGCACCGCGACCACATTCTGAAAATTTCCCGCGCGCCGGCCGCAATCCCCGATGAGCTTGCCGCGCAGGCGCGCGCGATCGCCGAAAAGATCGCCTCGGCGCTCGATTATGTCGGCGTGCTCGCGGTGGAGATGTTTGCGGTGCCCGGCAACGGCAGCAAGGCGACGGTGCTGGTCAACGAGATCGCGCCGCGTGTGCACAATTCCGGCCACTGGACGCTCGACGGCGCCTCGATCTCACAGTTCGAGCAGCACATCCGCGCGATCGCCGGTTGGCCGCTGGGCAAGCCGGTGCGTCACGGCGATGTCGTCATGACCAACCTGATCGGCGACGATATCCTGAGCTACGAGCAGTGGCTCACCGTTCCCGGCGCCACGGTGCATCTGTACGGCAAGGGCACGCCGCGCCCCGGCCGCAAGATGGGGCACGTCACCGAAGTGACGCCCGCCCGCAAGCCTTAGTTCACACGCGGCCTGCAAGCCGCCTTCGACGCATCGATGGAAATGGGATCGTGGCAGCCACGATCCATTAGAGCATCGGTTCTGATTCAATCAGGACCGATGCTCTGGATTTTTGCTTACGCGTTTTCTTCACGCGAAGCGGCGTCCACTTCGCTCGAAAACGCTCTCGCCGATCACGCCGTCTTCGCGCCTGCGACGATGCCGGCCGGCTCGTCGCTGAGCCAGCGATAGATCACGCCGCCGAGCGCACCGCCGATCAGGGGCGCGACCCAGAACAGCCAGAGCTGCCCCAACGCCCAGCCGCCGACGAACAGCGCCGGCCCGGTGCTGCGCGCCGGATTCACCGAGGTGTTGGTGACGGGAATGCTGACGAGATGGATCATCACCAGCGCAAGGCCGATGGCGAGCGGCGCGAAGCCGGCAGGCGCCTTGCCATGGGTCGATCCCATGATGATGAACAGGAACATCATGGTCATCACCACCTCGGTGATGAAGCACACCACCATGTTGTACTGGCCGGGCGAGTGCGCGTCATAGCCGTTGGAGGCAAAGCCCTTGCTGACATCGAAGCCGGGCGCGCCGCTCGCGATCACATAGAGCAGCCAGGCCGCGATGATGGCGCCCACGACCTGCGCGATGATGTAGGGCAGCACCTGGCCGCCCGGGAAGCGCCCGCCCGCGGCGAGCCCGACCGTCACCGCCGGGTTGAGGTGGCAACCCGAGATATGGCCGATCGCATAGGCCATGGTCACCACGCTCAGCCCGAAGGCCAGTGACACGCCGACCAGGCCGATCCCGACCTGCGGAAAGCCGGCCGCGATCACCGCGCTGCCGCAGCCAGCGAATGTGAGCCAGAACGTACCGATGGCCTCGGCAGCGTATTTCTTCATCTCCATCTCGCATCTCCCCTATTTCCAATGTCCGGGTTATCCAAAACGCCGGGAGCGGCCCTCATCTGGGCGCCAAACCACCCAAATCGGGGCCGCACAATGGCATTTTCGCCCTATTTCGTGGCTTTACTAGGCCCGAAAGTCACTCGACTGGTGGACATCTGCGCGTTTGTCTGATACATGCGCCCGCCTAGGGTTAAGAGGCTGGCCTTTTGCCGCCCCTTCACCTCGCCAGAATTCCGAACCGATCAATTCAAAAGAGGATGCCGCGTGCAGGTTCTCGTCCGCGATAACAATGTCGACCAAGCCCTGAAGGCGCTGAAGAAGAAGATGCAGCGCGAGGGCATTTTCCGCGAGATGAAGCTCCGCGGTCACTACGAAAAGCCCTCCGAGAAGAAGGCCCGCGAAAAGGCCGAAGCCGTGCGCCGCGCACGCAAGCTGGCGCGCAAGAAGCTGCAGCGCGAAGGCTTGCTGCCGATGAAGCCGAAGCCGGTGTTCGGCGCTGGCCCCGGTGGCGACCGCGGCGGCCGTCCGGGCGGTGCAGGCGCTGGTCGCGGCCCTCGCTGAACCGTTTTGCCGATATGGAAGTCTAACAGCGCGGGCCACGGGCCCGCGTTGTCGTTTTGAAGCACGCCGCGTTCCGGGGTACCCATGCAAAACGACCGGCAAGAGCATTTTGCATGACGGCTGATCCGGTAGCCCGCCCGCCCTTTCCAGGACCCGCGCACCGCCGTTGCGCGCCGCATCTCGTCATCATTGCAGTGGTTCTCGGCCTGCCGCTCGGGGGCTGCTCCTTCGACCTCGGTTCATGGGGCTCCTCGGACGACAAGCCGAAGCCGGCTGCCACCGCCGACAAGCCCGCCGCCGACACCATCACCTCGCAAGACGTCAACAGCGCCAAGGATCACACCACGCGCGCTCAGGTGCTGGCGCGCTCCGGCAAGCTCGACGAGGCGATGGCGGAGTTCGAACAGGCACTGGCGGCCGACCCTTACAACATCCAGGCGCTCTACGGCCGCGCCCTGATCTACCAGAGCCGCGGACAGCATCAGCAGGCGATCGACGATTTCACCGCGGCCAGCGGGCTGTCACCGCAAAAGGCCGAGCCCCTGGTCGGCCGTGCCTCCAGCTACCTCGCGCTCGACAAGGCCAAGCAGGCCGCCAGCGATCTCGACGAGGCCGTGCAGGCCGATCCAAGCAACGTTGCGGCGTGGAGCACGCGCGGCCAGGCCTATGAACGGCTCGGCGACAAGGCCAAGGCGGCGGCGTCCTACAATCGCGCGCTCGCGTTGCGGCCAGGCGACGGCAACGCGCGCAGCGGGCTGGCGCGCACCGGCGGCTAGCGCTTGGCGTGAAGACAACCGGTCAGGAACGATCAAGCGGCGTTGCGGCTACTTCGGCAGGACGGCGTGGAACATCGACTTCATGCCGGAGAACATGTCGTCGGTCACCGACGTGCGCTCGTTCTTCTGCGCCGGCATGATCGCCTCGGCGCGCAGGTCGAGCGGGGCCTGCACCACCGGGACCGGAATGTCGGCCGGCGGCGTCAGCCGGTTGGAGTCCTGGCCGCCGGCGTAGGGCGGACGCGGCTGCGAGGATTGATCGACATTGTCAGTGGACGGGCTCGACACCATGATCGGCGGCGGCAACGGCCGGATCGCCGAGGCGGCTGCCGGACGCTGCGCCTCTGGCAGGCGGGCAAGATCGGTGCGGGTGGCGTCCTGGGAACGCGTAGCGTCCTGGGAACGCGTGGCGTCCTGGGAACGCGCCGCCTCCTGCGGACGCTCCTTGCGCAGCCGCTCGATGGCGGCGCGCGCGAGGTCGTTGGCGTCGCGGCTTTCCTCAGGCGTCACAGCAGTCTCGACCGGCGCGGCTGATGTCGCAGGCGCGGCCGGCTGCGGCGCGGCTGGCGTGACCTTCGCGACGGCCTTCGGCGCTGCCGGGTGATGGCGGGTGTCGGCGGGGATGCTGGCGGTATCGGCCGGCGCGTCAGGCTTCACATCGGCAGATTTGGGGTCGGCCGATTTCTCGGCGGGCTTCTCGGTGACGGTGGCCTTCTCGGACGCCGACCGCTCGATCAGCGTGCGCTCGGACATGCCCTTGGCCTTCACGCCGGCTTCAGGGAGGCTGCTGACGACGGTGGCGGGCTTGGCGGCGGCTTTCGGATCTGCCTTGGGATCTGCCTTGGGATCGACTGCGGCGGTCACGGCTGCGGCTGCCGGCGCCTCGGGCTTGGCCACGATGTAGTGATTAACGATGTACGCCCCGATGATGGTCGCTGCCACCGAGGGTAAGATGTCCATCACAAATTTCTTCAGGTAACTCAGCATGACCTGCCACTCCCCACCCCGGTATTACATGCTGGAACTTTGAGGCACATTCAGGGATCAACTGCGTCGGATCGGTGGCAAACCCCCGTTCCGACGTCACCTTTGGTGTCGCTTTGGTTTCAGCCGGAGGCGCCCCCTGCGCAGGCCGCATCCGCCTGCTAGATCATCGCGCAGCCGTTAACGGGTTATGAATTTCCACAGCCGCGCCGGCTCGGACCTGCCATTCGGCGGGTGCAGGGTTCCTTGCCGGGTGCTTGCAGGGTTCTTGCGCCGCGTCAGGGCTTGAGTTCGACCTCGAGGAACACGATCTCGTTGGCCGTCTCGTTGAGCACGTCGTGCTGGACCCCGGCCTTGCGGAAATAGGATTTGCCGGCTCCGAGCTGCGCCTTCGACCGCTCGCCGTTCGGCGCCACGATCGTCATCTCGCCCGCCGTGATCGGAACGATGACATAGTCCATCTCATGGGTGTGGTGGCCGGTGGCGCTGCCCGGCGCGAGGCGCCATTCGGTCACGCGGACCTCCGCGGTATCCACCTGCACATCCGATTTGGCGCTGAGCATCGTCATTCTCTCCAAGTTTTTTGAGCGGATCATGCTCTACGGCACGAAAACCATGAACACGAACACGGCGAACACCACCATGTGAACGAGCCCGAACAGGATGTTGGTGCGGCCGGTTCCGAAGGTGAGCATGCTGACCATGAAGGTGAGCAGCAGGATCAGCATATGCTGGTTGCTGAGCCCGAGCACCAATTGCTTGTCGAGCGCATAGGCGGCTACGGCCACCGCGGGAACCGTGAGCCCGATGGTGGCGATCGACGAGCCGAGCGCGAGGTTGATGCTCTTCTGCAGGTCGTTCTTGCGCGCCGCCGACACTGCGGCAACGCTCTCCGGCAGCAGGATCAGGGCCGCCACCACCAGGCCGGCAAAGGCCGGCGGCGCGCCGATCTTGACGGTGACGACATCGACCACCAGCGAGAATTTCTTCGCCAGCAGCACCACCGCCAGCAGCGAGATCAGCAGCAGCGCAACGCTGATCGCCGTCATGCGGTCCGACATCACCTCGCCATGCGCCGCCGCCTCATTGGCGCCGCTGACGAAATAATCGCGGTGACGGATGGTCTGGGTGTAGAGGAACACCGCATAGAGCAGCACGGTCACGACGCTGACCACGGCGAGCTGGGCCGTGGAAAACACCGGGCCCGGAGAGGTCAGCGTGAAATTGGGCATATCGAGCGTGATGGTCGCGAGCACGAACAGCACGCTGAGGTAAAGGTTGGCGCCGGTGATCTGGAAATCCTGCTCCTTGTAGCGCAAGCCGCCGATGAAGATGCAGAGCCCGACCAGGCCGTTGCAGACGATCATCACCACCGCAAACACCGTGTCGCGGGCCAAGGTCGGCGCCGGCGTATCGCCCAGCATGATCGTCGAGATCAGCGCCACCTCGATGATCGTCACCGCGAGCGTCAGCAGCAATGTGCCGAACGGCTCGCCGATCCGCTCGGCGATCATCTCGGCATGGTGGACCGCCGCGAACACGGTGCCGAACAGAATGACCAGCAGCACCGCCGCAAACACCCAGCCCCCGGCCGACGGCGCGAAGCTGTAGCCGGTGGCCGTGACCGCGGCAAACAACAGTACCGCCAGAACGGGATACAGCCAGGCCGACCGCGGCATCGGTCCGTGTGCGCTCATCGTAGGGGTCCCCTCACTTCGATGGCGCGATTATGCGACAGACAATCGCCGCCGTCAGCCTCTTGCGGCATCGATAAACCGCCGCGCCGTCGCCATCGCACCGAAATCGTCGAGATTGTCGTGCCCGCCACCGGGCAGTCGCACGAATTGCTTGGGCTCATGGGCGAGGCCGAACAGACGCTCGCCGAAGCGAATCTGGATCACCGGATCGTCGGTGCCATGCATGATCAGAAGCGGCGCCTTGACCTGCGCGATGAGCCGGTCGGAGTGGAATTGATCGCGCATCAAGAGGCTGACCGGCACATACCAGAAATGCGCGCCGGCGACGTCGGCCGTCGACGTATACGGCGCCTCAAGGATCAGCTTGCCGAGCGGATGTTCGGCAGCGAGCGCAACCGCAACGCCCGTGCCGAGGGAGAATCCCCAGGCCACGATCTGCTCGGCGCGGTAGCGCGCGGTGGTGAAGGCGTAAGCCGCCGCGGCGTCCTGCAGCAGTCCCTGCTCGCTCGGAGACCCGCTCGACCCCGCGTAACCCCGAAAGGACAGCGCCACCAGCCCGGTGCCATCGGCCGTGATGGCCTTGAAGCGCGCCACGCGCCCGGCAAGGAAATCGCCGTTGCCATGGAAGAACAGCACGACGGGCCGGCCCGGCTTCGCCGGCACGTGCCAGACGAAGACCTTCTCGCCGTCGTCAGTGGTCAGGACATGCTCTTCCGCTTCGGGAAGCCCCGCGGCTGCCGGCGCGGTCCGTCCGACCGGCGGGATCGGAAACAGCAGTTCGCGCTGCCTGACATACAGCGCCACGAGCCCGCCGAGATAGATGACGAACGCGGCGATCAGGAGCCATTTCAGGATTGCGAGTGCCAGTGCCATCAGCGGTGGCCGCGGCTATGTCTTGCCGCGGAGCTTGCGCAGCTTCTCGACGTCCGCCTTGATGCTGTCGGGGACCCGCCGGCACGCGCACGCCGCCGCATGCGCGACGTGCCACTTGATGCGTTGCTCGCGCGTTGCCCGGGGCGGCATGCGATGCGCTCGATGCCACTCCCGGTTCAACGTCATCGCTACCTACCGCCTACATCGCCTTGACGATGTTCTCGGTGACCTTCTTGGCGTCGCCAAGCAACATCATGGTGTTGTCGCGGTAGAACAGCGGGTTGTCGATACCGGCATAGCCCGAGGCGAGCGAGCGCTTGATGAACATCACGGTGCCAGCCTTCCAGACCTGCAGCACCGGCATGCCGTAGATCGGCGAGGTCTTGTCCTCTTCCGCCGCCGGGTTGGTCACGTCGTTGGCGCCGATCACGAAGGCGATGTCGGCCTGGGCGAACTCCGAGTTGATGTCCTCGAGCTCGAACACCTCGTCATAGGGCACGTTTGCTTCAGCGAGCAACACGTTCATGTGGCCGGGCATGCGGCCCGCGACCGGGTGAATGGCGTATTTCACCTCGACGCCTTCCTTCTTCAGGATGTCGGCCATCTCGCGCAGCGCGTGCTGTGCCTGCGCCACCGCCATGCCGTAGCCGGGCACGATGATGACCTTGGAGGCGTTCTTCATGATGAAGGCGGCGTCATCCGCCGAGCCGAGCTTGGCGGGCTTCTGCTCGCCGCTGCCGCCGCCGGCCGCCGCGGTCTCGCCGCCGAAGCCGCCGAGGATCACCGAGATGAACGAGCGGTTCATCGCGTGGCACATGATGTAGGACAGGATCGCGCCGGAGGAGCCGACCAGCGCACCGGTGATGATCAGTGCCGAATTGCCGAGCGTGAAGCCGATGCCGGCCGCAGCCCAGCCGGAGTACGAGTTCAGCATCGAGATCACGACCGGCATGTCGGCGCCGCCGATCGGAATGATCATCAGCACGCCGAGCGCCAGCGCGATGATGGTGATCAGCCAGAAGTCAAGCGCGCTGCCGCTCATCACGAGGCCGACGATGAAGAACACCAGCGCCAGCGCCAGCACGATGTTAATGACGTGACGGAACGGCAGGATGATCGGCGCGCCGCTCATCCGGGCCGACAGCTTCAGGAACGCGATCACCGAGCCGGTGAAGGTCAGCGCGCCGATCGCGACGCCGAGCGACATCTCGACCAGGCTCTGCGGATGGATGTTGCCGGGCGTGCCGATGTCGAACGCCTCGGGCGCATAGAACGCACCGGCGGCGACCAGCACCGCGGCCATGCCGACCAGCGAGTGGAATGCGGCGACGAGCTCGGGCATCGAGGTCATCGGCACCCGGCGCGCGATGACGGCGCCGATGCCGCCGCCGATCGCGACGGCGAGGATGACCAGCACCCAGGCCACGCCGTCGGCCGGCGGATGGCTCGCCAGCGTGGTGCCGACGGCGATCGCCATGCCGATCATGCCGAACATGTTGCCCTGGCGCGACGACGCCGGGCTCGACAGGCCGCGCAGCGACAGGATGAACAGCACCCCCGCCACGAGATACAACAGTGCAGAGAGATTGGCGCTCATCTCAGGTCCCCCAAAATCCTCATCACCCCGAGGTGATTGCCGCTCACTTGGCTTTCTTCTTGTACATCGCGAGCATGCGCTGGGTGACCAGGAAGCCGCCGAAGATGTTCACGCAGGCGAAGATCAGCGCGACGAAGCCGAAGCCGCGGGCCCAGCCCGAACCGCTCGAGACCATGCCGACGCCGACTGCGAGCAGCGCGCCGACCACGATCACCGAGGAGATCGCGTTGGTCACGCTCATCAGCGGCGTATGCAGCGCCGGGGTCACCGACCACACCACGAAATAGCCGACAAACACGGCGAGGACGAAAATCGACAGCCGGAACACGAACGGATCGACGGCCTGCGCGAGATGCTCCATGGCTTCTCTCCTTACTTCGGCTGGAAGTTGGGATGGATGACGGCGCCGTCCTTGGTCAGCGCGGTGGCCTTCACCAGCTCGTCGTCCCAATTGACCGCGAGCGCCTTGTTGGCCTTGTCGATCATCGTCTCGATGAACGAGAACAAATTGCGCGCGTAGAGCCCCGAGGCCGACGCCGCGACGCGACCGGCGACATTGGTGTAGCCGACGATCTTGATGCCGTCGGTCTCGACCACTTCGCCGGGCCTGGCGCCCTCGACATTGCCGCCGCGCTCGACCGCGAGATCGACCAGCACCGAGCCGGGCTTCATCGATTTCACCATCTCGCCGGTGACGAGCTTCGGTGCCGGACGGCCCGGGATCAGCGCGGTCGTGATCACGATGTCCTGCTTCTTGATGTGCTCGGCGGTCAGCGCGGCCTGCTTGGCCTGGTACTCCTTGGACATTTCCTTGGCGTAGCCGCCGGCGGTCTGCGCGTTCTTGAACTCCTCGTCCTCGACGGCGAGGAATTTCGCGCCGAGCGATTCGACCTGTTCCTTGGTGGCCGGGCGCACGTCGGTCGCGGTGACGACGGCCCCGAGCCGCCGCGCGGTCGCAATCGCCTGCAGGCCGGCGACGCCGACGCCCATCACGAATACCTTCGCGGCCGGAACGGTGCCGGCAGCGGTCATCATCATCGGGAAGGCGCGGCCAAAGGCCTCGGCGCCCTCGATCACGGCGCGGTAGCCGGCCAGATTGGCCTGCGAGGACAGGACGTCCATCACCTGCGCGCGGGTGATGCGCGGCATCAATTCCATCGCGAAGGCGGACACGCCGGCATCGGCCATCACCTTCAGCGCGGCCTCGTTGCCATAGGGATCCATGATCGCGATGACCAGCGCGCCGCGCTTGTATTTGGAGAGTTCGGAGGCTTCCGGCCGCTTCACCTTGATGATGATGTCGGCGTCGTTGAGCGCGTCCGCGCTGACGGTGGCGCCAACGGCGGTGAACTCCGAATCGGGAAGGCCCGACTTGATGCCCGCGCCCGGCTCGACCGCGACCTCAGCGCCGAGTGCCTTGAACTTCTTCACGGTATCGGGCGAGGCCGCAACCCGCGGCTCGGACGGATCAATTTCCTTGGCAACGGCAATCTTCATGGGCCCTCCGGCGGCGCGAGCGGCGCACGCGTCTTCAAACTAGCGTTATTTTCGCCAGATTTGGATACCCGGTTTTTACACATCCGGGTTCGACAGGAATTCCGGCACCGCCGCGGGACGGCGGCGCCGCTAGCCGATCTTAAGGATCAGACCAGGAAATAGGCCATCAGGGCGAGAATAATGGCGACGCTGATGGTGCCCCATTTGACCAGCATGATAAACCCTTCATAGGTCTGCTCATGCGCCACGTAATCGTTGCCGTCGGCGGTCGTGTAGGCCACTTCGCTATGGTCTGCCATCGCTGTCCCCAGTCAGAAATTCGCGTTCCTCCGCGAGCCATTACCGCAAACGGGTAGGCAGGGCAACGGCGCGGTCCCGATCGGGCGATTTGAAGCGCAAATCGTGCCCGATCCGGGCGGCCCGGCAACGGCCGCGTCCGGGCCGGATTGATCTCCCCAGCGCCGACGCCAAGGAAAGATCATGCCGTCCGGCGCAAAACCGCCGGCTTCAGCCCAGGGACAGCATGGGGCGGATAGGCCTCAGCCCATCGCTTCCAGCTCGTCGATCATGCCGGCGATGACGGACAGGCCGCCGTCCCAGAATTTGGGGTCCTTGGCGTCGAGCCCGAACGGCTGCAGCAACTCGGAGTAGTGCTTGGTGCCGCCGGCGGCGAGCATGTCGAGATAGCGCTCGGCAAAGCCTTCGGACGCGTGCTCGTAGACCGCATAGAGCGAGTTCACGAGGCAATCGCCGAACGCATAGGCATAGACGTAGAACGGCGAGTGGATGAAGTGCGGAATGTACATCCAGAACGTCTCGTAGCCCGGCTTGATCTCGATCGCCGGCCCCAGGCTCTCGCCCTGCACGCTGAGCCAGATCTGACCGATCCGCTCGGCGGTGAGTTCGCCGTTCTTGCGCTCGGTATGAACCGCGCGCTCGAATGAATAGAACGCGATCTGCCGCACCACGGTATTGATCATGTCCTCGACCTTGCCCGCGAGCAGCGCCTGGCGCTGCTTGGCGTTCCTGGTCTGCGACAATAGCCGCTTGAAGGTCAGCATCTCGCCGAACACGCTTGCGGTTTCCGCCAGCGTCAGCGGCGTCGGCGCCATCAGCGCGCCGTTCTTCGCCGCCAGCACCTGATGGACGCCATGACCGAGCTCATGCGCCAGCGTCATCACGTCGCGCGGCTTGCCCTGATAGTTCATCAGCACATAGGGATGCGCCGACGGCGTGGTCGGATGCGAGAACGCGCCGGGCGCCTTGCCGGGACGGACCGGCGCATCGATCCAGCGATCGTCGAAGAAGCGCTCCGCGATCGCGGCCATCTTGGGCGAGAAGCCGCTATAGGCCGACAGCACCATGTTGCGCGCCTCGGGCCAGGCGATCGTGCCGGTCGCCGCGAACGGCAGCGGGGCGTTACGGTCCCAGTGCGGCAGCTTCTTCTTTTTGAACCAGCCGGCCTTCAGCGCGTAATAGCGGTGCGACAGCTTCGGATAGGCCGCGCGCACCGAGGCGACCAGCGCATCGACCACCTCGCGCTCGACGCGGTTGTTGAGATGGCGGGAGTCCGCGACATCCTGGAAGCCGCGCCAGCGGTCGGAGATTTCCTTGTCCTTGGCGAGCGTGTTGGTGATCAGCGCAAAGCTGCGCTCATTGTCCTTGAAGGTCTTGGCGAGCGCCTGCGCGGCAGCCTTGCGCTTGTCCCCCGCCTTGTCCTGCAGCAGGTTCAGCGTCGGCTCGATCGCGAGATCCTTGCCGCCGACCTTGAAACGCAGGCCGGAGATGGTCTGGTCGAACAGCCGGTTCCAGGCCGCATAGCCGCTTTGCGCCTTTTCGTGAAACAGCTGCTCGACGCGATCCTCGAGCTGGTACGGTTTGTCCTTGCGCAGATCCTCGATCCACGGCCGGTAATGGCCGAGTTCGGGTTCGGCCATCGCGCGCTCGATCACATCATCGTCGACGCGATTGAGCTCGAGCGAGAAGAACAACAGATGCACCGACGCCGCGGTCAGCCGCTCGGAGACGTCGCCGTAGAATTTCGAGATCGCGGGATCGACGCTGTCGCCGGCATGGACGAGGCCGGCGTAAGAGCCGAGGCGACCAGCCAGATCGTCGATCGCCTCATAGCGCCTGATCGCCTCGGCCAGCCACTTTCCGCCGCCCTCCTTGGCGGTATTTTCGGCAAGCTTGCCCTTGTAGTCGGTCTCAAACGCGACGCAATCTGCGTCCATTTTCTGCAAGTCGCGTGCGACCTCAGGCGCATCGATACCGGAGTAGAGATCTGCCAGATTCCATTCCGGAAGCTTGCCGGTCTTGCTGGCTGCCTTTTTCGCCGCCGGGCCGCCTGCGGACGATTTGCGTTGCGCGGCCGTCTTGCGCAACGCGGCTTCCTTGCGGAGGGCGGCCTTGCTGAGAGCAGACTTGCTGAGGGCAGACTTGTTGGATGCAGTTTTGGAGCGCGAGGTCATCTTGTTCGTAACCTTAGTTCAGTCGGAAAGATGTCGGCGGCGGCGGAATGAATGCGGGTTTGCAACATTTAAGAGTGCGTTAATCGGCATCGGCGACATTGCCCCGATTCGAGACAAATAAACGTAGCGTGCGGGGAAAACCATGGCTGCCACCATTTTGATCGCCGATGACGACGCAGTACAGCGCCGTTTGGTTGAAAACATGGTGCAGAAGTGCGGCTATGAGCCCCTCGTCGTGGACAGTGGCGACGCGGCGATCGCGGCCCTGACCGCATCCGAGACGCAGGCGATTGACGCCGTCGTGCTCGACCTCGTGATGCCGGGCCTCGACGGTCTTGGAGTCCTCGCAAAAATTCGTGAAACTGGTTTGACCGTCCCGGTCATCGTGCAGACCGCGCATGGCGGCATCGACAATGTCGTGTCGGCGATGCGCGCCGGCGCCCAGGATTTCGTCGTCAAGCCGGTCGGCTTCGAGCGGCTGCAGGTTTCCCTGCGCAACGCCCTCAACGCCTCGGCGCTGAAGGGCGAATTGCAGCGGATCCGCCACAGCCGCGAGGGCCGGCTGACCTTCTCCGACATCATCACCCGCAGCGAGGCGATGGCCGGGGTGCTGCGCACCGCGCAAAAGGCCGCGTCCTCGACGATCCCGGTGCTGATCGAGGGCGAATCCGGCGTCGGCAAGGAACTGTTCGCGCGCGCGATTCACGGCAGCGGCGAGCGCAAGGCCAGGCCGTTCGTTGCGGTGAATTGCGGCGCGATCCCGGACAATCTCGTCGAATCGATCCTGTTCGGCCACGAGAAGGGCGCCTTCACCGGCGCCACGGAGCGCCACCAGGGCAAATTCGTCGAAGCGCATGGCGGCACGCTGTTCCTCGACGAGGTCGGTGAATTGCCGCTGGCCACGCAGGTGAAACTGCTGCGCGCGCTGCAGGAAGGCACCGTCGAGGCGGTCGGCGGCCGCAAGCCGGTCAAGGTCGATGTTCGCATCATCTCGGCGACCAACCGCAAGCTGCTCGATCTCGTGAAAGGCGGCCAGTTCCGCGAGGACCTGTTCTATCGCCTGCACGTGCTGCCGCTGACCATTCCGGCGCTGCGACAGCGGCGCGAAGACATCCCGCATCTGCTGCGGCATTTCCTGGCGCGGTTCTGCGCCGAGGAAAACCGCAACATCACCGGCATCAGCGGCGAGGCGATGGCGCACCTCGCGCAGCTCGACTGGCCGGGCAACATCCGCCAGCTCGAGAACACGGTGTATCGCGCCGTGGTGATGAGCGACGGCGACCAGCTCGGGCTCGCCGATTTCCCGCAAGGAACGCATCCGGTGCCGGAGGGCAAATCGCTGCAGGGCGAGCCGCTGGTGGTGTCGCCCTCCACGGCCCCCGCGATGATTTCCGGTAATGAAATACCGGTTGCTGCCTCCCTCCCCACCGCCGGCGGCCTCGCGATGCTCAATGCGGCGGGCGAGGTCCGCCCCTTAGAAGATCTCGAGAACGAGATCATCCGCTTCGCGATTTCGCATTACCGCGGACAGATGTCGGAGGTCGCGCGCCGCCTCAAGATCGGCCGCTCGACGCTCTATCGCAAGCTCGACGAAGCTGCGGCCGGCGCGCGCGCAAGCGACGCCACTTAACCCTCAAGGCCGACAGGGCCATACCAGGGAACCTTTTGAACCGTGTCGTGGCGGTGACAGACAAAGGCTGTGCCGCGTGGCAAAAACGCACGGCCCGGAGCGAAATCAGCTGCTTCGAGGTCAGTTTGTCGTGAGTTGCCCCGCATGGCGCTGGCTGCATGAGAGGGGCAAATGTATCGTCTGCGTTCGTTGTGTGCAGGCGTGCGAGTCGATCGAGAGGCCGGCGCTTCGCGCAAGCTATGAAACCAAATTCTGAATTGAACTGTTCCGGTTTGACGAGGGGCAGTTTCACCCAGGGGGTGTGACGATGCGTGACTGTTCGAACAACCGTCGAGGATTTGACCGCGTATTGATGGCCGTCGCGGCAACCTTCCTCACGGTGTCCGCGACCTCGGCCCTCGCGCAGGACACGCCGCACTCCAGCGCTTCGGAACTCGCGATCGACGCGGCGATCCCGCGCCCCGAACCGGCCAACGTGCCGCCCCCCACCGCAAGCGATTTCAAGGCCGACACCACCGCAGCGCTGCCCGATGCAGCCAAGCCGGCCGACGTGAAGCCAGCGGATGCGCAAGCCACCGAGGCCAAGCCTGCTGAGACAAAGCCGGTCGACGCCAAGCCGGCAGAGCCGAGCGCGACTGCAAAGGCGGTCGAGCCGAAGCCCGCCGATGCGCCGAAGACCGATACCGCGGTCGCGCCGCCGGCGGCAGCGGCCCCCGCCCCTGCAACTGCCACCGCGCCTGCCGCAAGCCCCGCGCCTGCAACGGCCGCGGCGCCGGCAACAGCGCCTGCTCCCGCGACCGCCGCAGCTCCGGCGAGCGAACCGGCGAAGGCAGCGAGCAACGTTGCCGCCGAGGATCAGCCGGTTGCCGACAAGCTGCGCGAACTGCTCGCCAGCAAGTCGCTGCGCACCTTCGATCGCAAGAACGAGCGCGCCGCCGCCGAGAAATTCTACTCGGCGCGCGACTACGCACCGGTCTTCACCAAGGCCGGCAAGCTCACCGACGCCGGCAAGGGTGTCATCGCACGCCTGAAAGACGCGGCCGCCGACGGCCTCGATGCGTCAGACTATCCGGCGCCGGATTTCGCCGCGGCGACCTCGCCGGACGCGCTGGCCGACGCCGAGCTGAAGCTCGCGGCCGGCATGCTGGACTATGCCCGCCAGGCCCAGAGCGGCCGCATGCACTGGTCGCAGGTGTCGGGGGACATTCTCTATCCTGAGCACCCGATCGATCCGGCGGAAGTGTTCGCCAATGTGACCTCCGCCAAGGACGCCTCCGCCGCGCTCGACGGCTATAACCCGCAGCAGAAGCTCTACAAGGAGCTGAAGAAGAAGCTCGCCGAGCTGCGTGGCCAGGGCGACGGTCCGGTCATCACGATCGCGGACGGCCCGACGCTGAAATATTTGCCGGCGCGCAAGAAGCAGGCTGCGGTTGAGATGGACGATCCGCGCGTGCCGGACCTGCGCAACAAGCTCGGCATCACCGAGGATGCCGACAGCACCAAGTATGACGCGACGGTCGCGCGAGCCGTGGAGAAGTTCCAGAGCAGCGTCGACCTCAAGCCGACGGGCGTTCTCGACGAGCGCACGGTCAAGGCGCTGAACAATCCGAAGCGCGATCGGCAGATCGACACCGTGATCGTCAACATGGAGCGCTGGCGCTGGCTGCCACGCCAGCTTGGCGCTGCCAGTGTCGGCAACGCCTATGTGATCCTCAACATCCCGGACTACACGCTGAAGGTGATGCAGAACGGCGCGCCGGTCTGGACCACCCGGGTCGTCACCGGCAAGCCCGGCCAGCATGCCACGCCGCTTTTGACCGAGACGATGAAGTACATCACGGTCAATCCGACCTGGAACGTGCCGCCGTCGATCATCTACAACGAGTATCTGCCGGCCCTGCAGCAGGATCCGACGGTGCTGCAGCGCATGGGCCTCAGGCTCGAGCGCAACCGCGACGGCTCGATCCACATCTCGCAGCCGCCGGGTGAAGCCAACGCGCTCGGCCGCATCCGCTTCAACTTCCCGAACAAGTTCCTGGTCTATCAGCACGACACGCCGGACAAGTACCTGTTCGCAAAGGACGAGCGTGCTTTCAGCCACGGCTGCATGCGCGTGCAGAATCCCGATCAGTACGCCGCCGTCCTGCTCAACATCACCGAGCCGAACCAGCACTACACGCCGGAGCGAATCCGCAGCATGTACGGCTCGAGCGAGGTCGACCTGAAATTCCCGACGCCGATCCCGGTGAACATCACCTACCAGACCGCGTTCGTGGACGACGCCGGCAAGCTGCAATTCCGCAGGGACGTTTACGGCCGCGACGCCACCATGCTGTCGCTGCTCAGGAACAGCCGCGGCAAGGATCTCGAGACCGTGGTGGCGCACTCCCAGCCGAGCTACTCGCGTCCGCCGAGCAGCAGCCTGCCCGCCGGCGTCAATGTCGCCGGCGACAACGGCTTTGGCTCCTCCGGACCAAACTTCTTCGAGCGCCTGTTCGGGGGATTCGGACAGCCGGAGCCGCAGCCGATCCGTCGTGGGCAGGCCCAGCAGCAGCGCCGGGTGATCACCCGCTAATCTGCATTTCCGCCCGATTGGGATAAATTTTGAAGCAAAATCAACGATCTCGCTCAAAAGGCGAGATCGTTTACGTTAACCATTTCGGGTCTCGGCTGGGGAGCAGGGCTATCTTTTGCCACAGTCGCCCAGTTAGTTAAGCCTAACTTGGGGGCGGGTCGGTAAACCTCGGTTAACCCTCCCGCTTTAAGAAAGCGTTCACCGTCTTCCGCAGGGGGTCTGCGAAAGATGCCGACCGAACGCTCGTCGACTGGGTGGGCTCATAGTGCTGGCTGTCTTCGCACGCCGCTGCAATCCGCTGTCGTTGCCTAAGGCCGGATACCAAGTCGGCCTGACTGCGCTATTGCTGTTGGCGGGCGCGGGATCGGTGCACGATGCCACCGCGCTGAACCAGACCCGCACCCTCTCCTTCCACCACACCCATTCCGGCGAAGACCTCACCGTCACCTTCAAGCGCGAGGGCCGCTACGACGAAGGCGCGCTGAAGCAGCTCAACCACTTCCTGCGCGACTGGCGCTCCCAGGATGAAACGGTGATGGACCGTCACCTCTTCGACATCCTGTGGGACGTCTATAACGACGTCGGCGGCAAGCAGCCGATCCAGATCATCTCCGCCTATCGCGCCCCTGCCACCAACGCCATGCTCCGCCGCCGCTCCTCGGGCGTCGCGCGCCACAGCCAGCACATGCTGGGGCATGCGATGGACTTCTTCATCCCGGGCGTGCCGCTGGAGCAGATCCGCTACGCGGGTCTCCGCCTGCAGCGCGGCGGCGTCGGTTTCTATCCGACCTCGGGCTCGCCGTTCGTCCATCTCGACACCGGCAGCATCCGCCACTGGCCGCGCATGACCCGCGAGCAGCTGGTCAGGGTGTTCCCCGACGGCCGCACCGTCCATGTCCCGACCGACGGCACGCCGCTCAAGGGCTATGAGCTCGCCAAGGCCGACATCGAGCGCCGCGGCAATGGTGACGATGCCGCGACCGTCGGCAAGCCGAGCCTGTTCGCGAAGCTGTTCGGTGGCGGCAAGTCGAGTGACGATGAAGACGAAGGCGCGGCCAGCGTGAACGACAAGCCCGCCGCCAACACCGTGGTGGCTGCCGCCGCGCCCGCCAAATCCGCCGATCCGATTCCGCTGCCGCGCGCCAAGCCGCAGTTCGCCGCCGCCATCCAGCTCGCCGCCGCCGACGCCCAACTCGTCCCGATGCCGAAGGCGAAGCCCGCGGTGCAAATGGTGCAGGTGGCCGAGAACACCGCGCCGCAATCCCCTGCCGACATCATCAATGCCCGCGGCTTCTGGGGTGACGAGGGTGAGGCGCCGAAGCAGGCGTCGGCGGCGCAGATTGCCGCGCTGAAGGCCCGCGAGGCGGTCGGCGGTAGCGATCCGCAGACCACTGCCAGCACGACGACCGAAAACTTCAACAAGGCGCTGGCCTATGCGCCGGCGGCGGCCTCACCGGTCGATCGCGCCAACATCGTCGCAGCGACCGCGCCAATCCCGCGCAACGTGCGCCCGACGCGCAATGCCGCGGCTCCTAGCACCGAAATCAACACCGTCGTTGCCAAGGGCGCACCGAGCCAGGGCGTGATCACCACCTCCGCGCGGATCTCGGCTGCCAGGGGTAACGATATCTGGATGCGCGTGGTGATGCTGGCGCCGAGCGCGAGCAATGCCATGCTGACCACGGTGCTTGGCGATACCGACATGACGATGATGCGGACTCATTTCGTGAAGCCGCAGGCCGCCGTCGTCATGACCTTCTCGGAAGATCCGATGATGGGCATGACCTGCGACCGCTTCTCGGGCTCGGCGACCGCCCTCCTGACGACCCAGTCCTTCGTACTCCGCACCGCCTCGCTGCGCTGAGCCGCGCTTCCACCGACAAGATAGCTTTCCGCCGGTTCAGGCCGGCAGCCCTGCCTTGACCAGGCCCGCCTCGTAACGCGACCGATCGGGCTCGCACTTGTAGCGCTGGGTTGTCAGGTGCTCGGCAACCGAGAAGGTCGGCTCGCGCTTCAGCACCTCGGCGGCGTGGGCGGAGGCCGCCACCGTGTTGCCCATTTGCGCGAAGGTCGCCGCGAGGAAGGCGTGATGGGTGTGGTCGGGGCGTGTGATCCGCGAGAACGCCTCGGCGGCATCGGCGTATTTCTCGGCGCAATAGCAGGCTCGGCCGAGATGGCTCCAGAAGCGCTCCGGATGGAACGGATTGAGGCGCATCGCCCGCTTGATCCAGTCGATGCCTTCCTCGGGCCGCCCGAGCCAGGTCAGGAGCTCGCCCTGCTGCACGACGACGAGGTCGTAATTCGGGTTCAGCGCGAGCGCGCGCTCCTGGTGGAAGGCCGCCTTGTCGTGGTCGTCGCGGTTGAGGTTCAGCGCGGCGAGGATCCGGTGCACGTCGCTGTCATTGTCGTCGAGCTTGAGCGCGATCTCGAGCTCGGCGGCGACCTGCGCCATGGTCGCGTCGCGGTCGGTGCACCAGTTGTAGACCCAGGTCTGGCCGAGCACGCAGGCCCGCCAGGCGTGGGCATGGGCATAGTTCGGGTCGAGCACGATGGCCCGCTCGAGCAGGCGCTGCGCCTCCGCATTGTCGTCCCGTGCCGAGCGATGATGCAGCACCTTGGCGGCGAGCACGCACTCATAGGCCGCCATGTTGTCGGTCGGCTTGCGCTTGACGCGGTCATGCGCGGCAGCCTCGAGGCGCCCCGGCAGGGTCGCTACGATCGCGCGCGTCATCTCGTCCTGGATGGCGAAGATGTCGGCAAGCTCGCGGTCATAGCGTTCGGCCCAGACGTGCCGGTCGGCCACGGCGTCGATCAGCTGCACCGTGACGCGGATCCGGCCGCCCGCCTTCCGCACGCTGCCTTCCAGCACGTAGTCGACGGCGAATTCCTTCCCGACGTCCTGCACCTTCACGGCCTTGCCCTTGTACACGAAGGTCGAGTTGCGCGAGATCACCAGCAGGTCGTGGAAGCGCGACAGCTCGGTGATGATGTCCTCGGTGAGCCCGTCTGCGAAGAATTCCTGCTCGGGATCGCCGCTCATGTTGACGAGCGGCAGCACGGCGATGGAGGGCTTCTTGGCGACCACAGGGGCGGCCACCCCACCCGGGTGCTCCGGAACGAGCCTGGCACCGGATTCGAGATGGACGCGAAAAACCCGGATCGGGCGCGCAATGTTCTTGACGGTCTGGTCGCCGAGATCCTCGAAGCTCAGATCTTCCAGGCGGTCGCCGACCTGATCGCGGACCGCGGCGGAAATGCAGATGCCGCCGGGCTCGGCCAGCGTCTCCAGGCGGGACGCGACGTTGACGCCGTCGCCGAAGATATCGGCGCCGTCAACGATCACGTCGCCAAGGTTGATGCCGATGCGAAACTGCATCCAGCGCGCCGGCGCGACGTCGGCGTTGCGCTTCGCCATCCGGCTCTGGACCTCGGCCGCGCACAGCACCGCATCGACGACGCTGTGGAATTCGACCAGCAGGCCGTCGCCGGTGGTCTTGATGATGCGGCCGCGATTCTTGACGATGGCCGGATCGATCAGCTCGATCCGATGGGTTTTGAGGCGCGCAAGGGTGCCCGTCTCGTCAGCCTCCATCAGGCGGCTATAGCCGACCATGTCGGCGGCGAGAACCGCAGCGAGCCGGCGCTCTGGTCCTGGCACGTCCATCTGAACGATCTGCCCGGTTACCTCGCCGGCAGTGTAGCAAATCCCGGGATTTCACCCAAGCCTCGACAGGAGGCCTTCCGGGAGCATCGACCTGAGCCGTGGGGGGCTTGGAGCGCCTTGGCGAACGCCCGGCAGGAGTGGCGGCTGGGCCGCCTCAGAGCATCCCCAGCGCCTGCATGTAGGTCTCCAGGATCGTCTCCTGCTCCTGGCGCTCATTCGGATCCTGCTTGCGCAGACGGATGATGGCGCGCAGTGCCTTGACGTCGAACCCGTTGCCCTTGCTCTCGGCATAGACGTCGCGAATGTCGTCCGAGATCGTCTTCTTCTCTTCTTCCAGCCGCTCGATGCGCTCGATGATGGACTTGAGCTGGTCCTTGGCAAATCGCGTTGCGGGCTCTTCCTTGACGGCGGCAGACGTGGTGGCCATCGCGCACTCCTGAACAGGTATTGAAATGTTACGCGAATACGCGCCTCGCGCACCGCTTGCTGCGGGCGACCCTCGATTTTGGCGCGCGTTCCGTCAAGGAAACATCGCGCTCATCCACAGCGCGCCCACAGGAGATGCGGACGGCCGCGGAACTGACGTCACACAAGCTGAGGTTCAATGCCCGCTTTGGGCCTTCTTCATCGCCGCGAGCTGCTCCGGCGTCGCGCTGCCCTGATGCCTCGCCTTCCATTCCTCATACGGCATGCCGTAGACCGCCTCACGGCTCTCGTCCTTGCTCACCGCAAGGCCCTTGGCGTCGGCCTCTTCCTTCATCCAGTTGGACAGGCAGTTGCGGCAGAAGCCGGCGAGGTTCATCAGGTCGATGTTTTGCACATCGGTGCGGTTGCGCAGGTGACTGACGAGACGCCGGAAGACCGCGGCCTCGAGTTCCGTTCTGGTTTTGTCGTCAATGCTCATGATCGTGATCCCGTGTGTCGCGCTCACCATATTGATATCAGGTGGGAATTGTCACAGATTTTGCCATATCCGCGCGCAGAACGGACCGGTCCGGCCACCCCGGCCACGGTCCAGCAGCGTCGCAGACGGGCGCCCGCCCGTTGACAGTGCCGGCCGGGCACGCGAAATCGTCCATGATTTGATATAGCTTCGCTGCATGAGCCCAACAGATTCCCTTGCCTTAGCTCCCCGCAATATCCGCCTGATCCTGGTCGGCCTCCTGCCGGTGCTGGCGCTTGTCGCGGCCTGCCTGTGGACGAGTCCGGCGGCCGCCGATTTCCGGCTCTGCAACAACACCTCGAGCCGCGTCGGCATCGCGCTCGGCTACAAGGACGCCGAGGGGTGGACCACCGAGGGCTGGTGGAACGTGTCGTCGCGCACCTGCGAGACCTTGCTGCGCGGCAACCTTGTGGCGCGCTACTACTACATCTACGCTCTCGACTATGATCGCGGCGGCGAATGGTCCGGCCAGGCCTTCATGTGCTCGCGCGACAAGGAATTCACCATCAAGGGCACCGAAAATTGCCTGGCACGCGGGTTTGACCGCACCGGCTTCTTCGAGGTCGACACCGGCGAGCAGCGTGCATGGACCGTCCAGCTGACCGAAGCCAACGAACAACAGCCGCAGAAAGTACCGGGAATGCCGGGCGGCGTGGGTCCAGGAAGTCCTGGGGCGATGCCGGGCCTGCCCAACCCGCCGCCGGGCGCAGCGCCTCCGGGCGCGTCTGGTCTGCCGCCAGCCGCACCACCCGGAAACAAACAATGAGACGACTGCGTCGAATCAAGATCCTCGCAACGCTCGGCCCGGCCTCCTCAGACAGCGCGATGATCCGCAAGCTGTTCGAGGCGGGCGCCGACGTCTTCCGCATCAACATGAGCCATACCCCGCATGACAAGATGCGGGAGCTGGTCAAGACCATCCGCAATGTCGAATCGAGCTACGGCCGGCCGATCGGCATCCTGGTCGACCTGCAAGGGCCGAAGCTGCGGCTCGGCTCGTTCGCGGAAGGCTCGACCCAGCTCAAGAACGGCCAGAGCTTCGTTCTGGATTCCGACAAGACGCCGGGCGACAACAACCGCGTCCAGCTTCCGCATCCGGAGATCCTCGCCGCGCTCCGCCCGGGCCATGCGCTGTTGCTCGACGACGGCAAGGTGCGGCTGATCGCCGAGGAAACCTCGCCCGAGCGCGCGGTCACGCGCGTCGTGATCGGCGGCAAGATGTCGGACCGCAAGGGCGTCAGCCTGCCCGATACCGATCTGCCGGTGTCGGCGATGACCGCAAAGGACCGCGCCGACCTGGAAGCCGCGCTGCCGGAGGGGATCGACTGGGTCGCGCTGTCCTTCGTGCAGCGTGCCGAGGACGTGATCGAGGCCAAGAAGATGATCCGCGGCCGCGCCGCCGTGATGGCCAAGATCGAGAAGCCGCAGGCGATCGACCGCCTTGCCGACATCATCGAAGCGTCGGACGCGCTGATGGTGGCGCGTGGCGATCTCGGCGTCGAACTGCCGCTGGAACGGGTGCCGAGCCTGCAGAAGCAGATGATCCGGATGGCGCGCCGCGCCGGCCGGCCGGTGGTGGTCGCAACCCAGATGCTGGAATCGATGATCCAGGCGCCGGTCCCGACGCGCGCCGAAGTCTCCGACGTCGCCACCGCCGTCTACGAAGGCGCCGACGCCATCATGCTGTCGGCGGAATCCGCCGCCGGCAAATTCCCGGTGGAGGCGGTCTCGACCATGAACCGCATCGGCGAGGAAGTGGAGCGTGACCCGACCTATCGCAACGTGATCAACGCGCAGCGCGTCGATCCCGAAGCGACGGTGGGTGACGCCATTGCCGACGCCGCGCGGCAGATCGCCGAGACGCTCGACCTGTCGGCGATCATCTGCTGGACGTCGTCAGGCTCGACCGCGATCCGGGTGGCGCGCGAGCGGCCCAAGGTGCCGGTGGTCGCGATCACGCCGAACCTCGTCACCGGCCGCAAGCTGTCGGTGGTGTGGGGGGTGCATTGCGTGGTCGCCGAGGACGCGCACGATCTCGACGACATGGTCGACCGCGCAGGCTCGATTGCGTTCCGCGACGGTTTTGCCAAGGCCGGCCAGCGCGTCATCATCGTCGCCGGCGTACCGCTGCGCGCGCCCGGCACCACCAACATGCTGCGCATCGCCTCGGTCGGCCCGAGGGGCGACGCGCAGCTCTAGATTCTTGTTTGACGCGTTGTCTTCACGCGAACCGGTGCCCGCTTCGCTCGAAGACGCGCCAACCCGCCGCGCGGCAATCAACCCTGCAACGACGCGTCGAGCGTGATCTTGGTGTTGAGCAGCTTCGACACCGGACACCCGGCCTTCGCCTTGCCGGCCAGTTCCTGGAACGTCGCGTTGTCGGCGCCCGGGATCTTCGCCGACAGCGTCAAATGCACCGCGGTGATGGCGAAGCCATCGGCGACCTTCTCCAGGGTCACATCCGCCTTGGTCTCCAGATGCTCCGCCGTGAGCTTGGCTTCTCCCAGGATCAGCGACAGCGCCATCGTGAAGCAGGCGGCATACGCCGCGCCGATCAGCTCCTCCGGGTTCGAACCCGGTTTACCCTCGAAGCGGCTGGCGAAGCCGTAGGGGTAATCCGAGAGCGCGCCGCTCTTGGTCGAGATCGCACCCTTGCCGTCCTTGATGCCGCCCTGCCATTTGGCCGAGCCGTGGGTCGTCGTCATGCGTTGCTCCGTGAGGTTGGTTGAACCCAGCCCGCAAAACTACAACGCCATTGCGACAGAAGTGTTCTTCGCGCGTGTTGGCCTCAGGCGCCGACCAGCGCCTTCGCCGGGGTCGTTGCCTGCACCACGAGGCCACGCGCGCGTGCGTCCATCACGCCGACCGCGCGCAGCGCAAGCAGCGTCACGGTCTGCACCGCGTCACGCAGCTTGATCGGATCGTCGAGATTGGCCGGCGCCAGCGGGCCGACCAGCGCCTCGTGCAGCGCGCCGAGCAAGGCGGTGGCGGCCAGCGCCGTGTCCTGCGCCGGCAGGTGTCCGGCGCGCACCGCGGCATCGATGCGCATGGCAAGCTCGCCGGAAATATCGCGGCGGCTGGCGAGGCGCGAGGCGGTGACGTCGACATCGACCGGCTCGGCCAAAATGCCCCAGGCGAGCTTGCGTTGCGACAGCACGTGGACCGCGATCGTCGTCACCGCGGCGGCGAGCGCCGATGACGGCCCTGGCGCGGCATCGGCGGCGCGCCGGATCGCGGTGAGCTCGTCGCGCGAGACTTCCGTGATCAATTCCGAGATCAGCTCGGCCTTCGACGGGAAATAGCGGTAGACCGTTCCGGCCGCGACATTGGCTCGCACCGCAACGGGTGCGATCTGGACCGCCGCCATGCCGCCCGCCGCCGCCGCGTCCCGCGCAGCCGACAGGATGGCGCTGCGCCGCGCGGCCAGCCGTTTCACGACCTGATGAGTTCGCCGGTAAACCATGGCGTTCCGTCCCCCCGCCGTGCGCCCCGGCCGGCGCCCACCGGCAGAACACACGAGTCTTCAACGTTTTGAACGATTGATCCCGCAATCGTCTGAAGAAGTGAACAACTATTCAGACTGAATGACAAGCTGGAATTGTAAGGATTTTTTGCAACCTCTGGTACCACCTCTGATTGAGCCGGCCGCGCTCCGACCCCTCCCCGGCCGGATCAGGGCCACGATGGTAAATCGCCGGCTAAGGCGATCGCTCGAAATCGAGACATCTGATCTTGCGCATGCGCGCGATGCCGCTGCGGCATTTACCCGAATTTATCGGAAGCCGTGGTCGAGTGCGCGCTGGCGTCACGCGTGGCGTTGGCTCTGGATGCCTCGGCCGAAACAAGCAAGAAAGCGCATGTCACTCTCCATCACCAGCAGCGTGAGCAGCCGTAGCGCGGCGCGAGAATTGGTGCCGCTGTGCGCCGCCGTGGGCGCCTATCTGTTTTATCTCGCGGCCGGCGAAATCCTGCTGCGCGATTCCGACACGATGTGGCAGATCAGGGTCGGACAGTGGATCCTCGAACACGGCGCGATGCCGACATCGGACGTGTTCTCGTTCACCCGTTTCGGCGAGCCCTGGATCTCGAGCTCGTGGCTGTCGCAGGTGGCGTACGCGCTCGTCTACGGCGGCGATTGGGCCGGACCGGTGATCCTGTCGTCGATGGCGATCGGCGCGACGGTCGCGATCTTCCTGCATCTGTTGAGCCCGTATTTCGATCCGGCGCGCGCGCTCCTGATCGCGGCGCTGGCGCTGCTGTTGTCGACGATCCACTTTCTGGCGCGGCCGCATGTGCTGGCGCTGCCGGTGCTGCTGGCGTTCATCGGCGGCCTGCTCGCGGCCGCGGATCGCCGCACCTCACCGTCATGGTGGCTGCTGCCGCTGATGACGTTGTGGGCCAATCTGCATGGCGGCTTTGTTCTCGGCCTGGCGCTGATCGGGCCGATCGGACTGGAGGCCGTGTGGAACGCGGAGCCCGGCCGCCGCCGTCAGCTTGTCGTGCGATGGGGCCTGTTCGGCTTCGCCGCGCTGGCCGTGAGCTGCGTGACGCCCTATGGCTGGAATAGCCTGCTGGGCGCGACCAAGATCCTCAGCCTCGGCAAATTGCTGACGCTGATCGGGGAATGGAAGCCGGCGGATTTCAGCAAGCCCAGCTTCTTCGAAGCCACGCTGCTCGGCCTGATCGGCCTGATCTGCTATCGCAGGCTGACGCTGTCGGTGCCGCGGATCCTGCTGCTGCTCGGGCTGATCTGGATGGCGCTGAGCCATGTCCGCAACATCGAGGTGTTCGCGTTCATCGCTCCGCTGGTGCTCGCCAAGCCGATCGCCGAGCAATGGGGAACGGCAGGCGCCACCGCCGCCCGCTTCGGTGAAACGCGCTCATTCCCGCTCGTCACGATCCTGGCTGTGATCGCGATGGTGATCGGCGCGTGGGTGACGACGGCGATGTTTGTCGCGCAGCATCAGTTCAAATTCCTGCCGATGTTCTCGCCCGTTGCCGCGGTCGACGTGCTGCAGCAGCACAAGGCGCAGCGCGTGTTCAGCACCGCGCCGTTCGGCGGCTACATGGTGAGCCGCGACATGAAGGTGTTCATCGACGGCCGCGCCGAGCTCTATGGCGAGCAATTCGTGCTCGACTATTACGATGCGCTCGATGCCCGCGACGTCGGCCAGCTGCTGGATCTGCTCGACAAATACCGGATCGATGCCACGCTGCTGAGCTCGGACTCGCCGGCCGGCAACGCACTGGATCATCTGAAGGGCTGGAAGCGGCTGTACAAGGACGACATCGCCGTGATCCATGTGCGCTCGGACGAGACCAAGGCCGGCGCGGCGGCGGTTGTCGAAGGCTCGAAATAATTCGCGCCGTAGTATTCTCCTGAATTGCGACGGCACTATCAGTTCCGTCATCCTGAGGAGCGCGTAGCGCGTCTCGAAGGATCGACGGCCACCGGCCGGGCCGTGCATCCTTCGAGACGGCGCTACGCGCCTCCTCAGGATGACGGGCATTGGGGGAGCACGAGTTCACGTGCTACCAATCTCAATCTAATTCCCCGTCTGGAGCTCGCCGAAGCGATCCCAGGTCTTGCCGTTGAAGCGCATCAGCTGCATCTGGTCGACCGGCACATGGTCGGCCGGCGAGGTGTTGACCTTGATGCCGGGCAGCAACATCGGCAATTCCAGATCCCTGATCGCGAACGCCTGCCGCAGGATGTTTTCGGTCGAGAGATCGTCGCCGCAGGCCTTCAGCACCGCCTCCAGCGCCATCGCGCTGTTGTAGGCGTTGACGTAGTTGGTGTCGTGCTGGTCGCCTTCCGGCACGTATCTGGTCATGAACTCGCGCCAGCCCTTCATGCCGGGATCGTCACTCCAGGCCGGATCGTCCGGGTCCTTCACATAGGCCGTGGAGATGATGCCGGTGCCGGCCTCGACGCCGGCAGGCTGCATCACGGTCGAGATCCACACCGCGGTGTTGGACAGGAAGGTCATCGGCCGCCAGCCGATCTCAAAGGCCTTGCGGATTGACTGCGCCGCGAATTTCGGCGTCGCCGCGATCACGAAGACGTCGGCGTTGGTGGCCTTCAGCTTGACGATCTGGGAGTCGATCGTCGGATCCGTGATCTCATAGGTCGCAACGGTGACCAGAGACTCATACTTCTCGCCGAGCACGTCCTTGAGACCGGCGAGATAGTCGCGGCCGTAGTCGTCGTTCTGCGAGATGACGGCGAACCTTGCATTCGGATTCTTCGCCAGCGCATAGCGCGCATACAGCCGTGCCTCGTAGCGGAACGGCGCCTGCACGCCCATCGTCGCCTGCGGGAATTGCGCGATGTCGCCGAATTTCGAGGCGCCGGAGGCCAGGAACAGCTGCGGGATGTTCTTGCCCTGCAGGTACTTTGCGATCGCGGTGTTGTGCGCGGTGCCGATCGAGGAGAAGATCAGCGCGACCTCGTCGCTCTCGACGAGCCGGCGCGTCTGCTCCACCGTCTTCGGCGGTGCGTAGGAATCGTCCAGCGAGATGAAGTTGATCCTGCGGCCATTGATGCCGCCGCGCTCGTTCAGCATCCTGAAATAGCCGGCTTCGCCCTTGCCGAGTGCGCCGAACGCCGACACCGGCCCGCTATAGGGCATGGTCTGGCCGATCCTGATTTCGGTTGATGTGACGCCGCGCATCTCGGCGGCGATCGAAGACGTGGGCAGCAGCAGGAACGAAATGGCGCCAAGCGCGCCGAATGCCTTGCGCATCGGCCTCCCCTCCCCTTTTTCGTGCCGCGCCCTCAGACAACGCGGCCGTGCCGTTTGACGGCTTGGCGCGAGGATGCCACGGTGCAGCAGCAGGGGCCACGGATATTCGCAAGGCGCGATCTCAGCGCTTGCCGCGGTCCCTGACCGGGATCACGAATTTCAGTCCTGACCAGACGTCATCGACCGCGCAGACCTTGACGTCGACCAGGCCGTTCGCGAGCCCGGTTTCGCGGACCTGTCTCTCCGTAAGGTCGGTCACGACGCCCGAACTTGTCTTCGGCCACGACACCCAGATCATGCCGTCGGGCGCGATCGCCTGACGGTAACGCCGCAGCTTGGCCGCAAGCCCTTGGGCTTTTGCGGCGAACAGGTGCACGGCATCGAGCGGTGCCCGTGCGGTCTTCGCCACCAGCACATCGGCGGGCAGTTCGCCGACAACGTCACCGTAGGGAACGGACAACCCGTCGACAAAAATACAAAAGCCCGGCTTGAGGCCGAGCTTTTGCACAACTGGTTTGCCGGACGTGCCGGCCATGGCGGGCGAGGCTTACGCCTGCGGCTGCGGCTCCATGCCGGTGTCCGGATCGGGACGCGGGCGCGGCTTGCCGGCCGGCGGCACGGCGGATGCGCGCGGCGTCGACGGCTCCAGCACCGACTCGCGGTTGGGCTTCTTGCCCTTCAACAGGTCGATGATCTCGTCGCCGGTCAGCGTCTCGAACTCGAGCAGGCCCTTGGCGAGCGCCTCGAGATCCTCGCGCTTCTCGGTGAGGATCTTGGTCGCCTCGTTGTAGCCTTCCTCGACCAGACGCCTGATCTCGGAGTCGATCTTCTGGACGGTCGCCTCGGACGCGTTCTGCGTGCGCGAGACCGACATGCCGAGGAACACCTCGTCCTGGTTCTCGCCATAGGAGACGGTGCCGAGCTCTTCCGAGAGGCCCCAGCGCGTCACCATCATGCGGGCAAGGCGGGTCGCCTGCTCGATGTCGGAGGCAGCACCCGAGGTCACCTTCTCGCGGCCGAAGATCAGCTCTTCGGCGACGCGGCCACCCATCATGATGGCAAGGCGCGAGGTCATCTGCTCGAGCGACATCGACAGCTTGTCGCGCTCCGGCAGCTGCATCACCATGCCCAGCGCACGGCCGCGCGGAATGATGGTCGCCTTGTGGATCGGATCGGTCGCGACGACGTTGAGGCCGACGATGGCGTGGCCGCCCTCGTGATAAGCCGTCAGCAACTTCTCTTCCTCGGTCATCACGAGCGACTTGCGCTCGGCGCCCATCATCACCTTGTCCTTGGCCTCTTCGAACTCGGCCTGCGTCACCATCCGCTTGTTGCGGCGGGCGGCGGTCAGTGCAGCCTCGTTGACGAGGTTCATCAGGTCGGCGCCCGAGAAGCCCGGGGTGCCGCGCGCGATGGTCTTGAGGTTGATATCGGGCGCCAGCGGCACCTTGCGGACGTGGACCTTGAGGATCTGCTCGCGGCCGACGACGTCCGGGTTCGGCACCACGACCTGGCGGTCGAAGCGGCCGGGACGCAGCAGGGCGGGATCGAGCACGTCGGGACGGTTGGTCGCCGCGATCAGGATCACGCCTTCATTGGCCTCGAAGCCGTCCATCTCGACCAGCAACTGGTTCAGCGTCTGCTCGCGCTCGTCATTGCCGCCGCCGAGCCCGGCGCCGCGATGACGGCCGACCGCGTCGATTTCGTCGATGAAGATGATGCAGGGCGCGTTCTTCTTGGCCTGCTCGAACATGTCGCGGACGCGGCTCGCGCCGACGCCGACGAACATTTCGACGAAGTCAGAACCGGAGATGGTGAAGAACGGCACGTTGGCTTCGCCCGCGACCGCGCGCGCGATCAGCGTCTTGCCGGTGCCGGGAGGGCCGACCAGCAGCACGCCGCGCGGAATCCGTCCGCCGAGCCGCTGGAATTTGCCGGGGTCGCGGAGGAATTCGACGATCTCCTGCAGATCCTGCTTGGCCTCGTCGACACCCGCGACGTCCTCGAAGGTGACGCGGCCGTGCGCCTCGGTCAGCATCTTGGCGCGCGACTTGCCAAAGCCCATCGCCTTGCCGGCGCCGCCCTGCATCTGCCGCGACAGGAATATCCAGACGCCGATCAGCGCGATGAACGGCAACCACGAGACCAGCAGCGAGACGAACCACGGCACGTTGTCGCCGGGCGCCTTCGCGGTGATCTGCACCTTGGCGTCGTAGAGGCGCTTCACCAGCGACGGATCGCTCGGCGCGTAGGTCTGGAAGCTCGTGCCGTTGTTGAAGGTGCCGTGAATCTCAGGCCCCTGGATCACGACGTCGCGGACATGGCCCTGATCGACTTCAGTCAGAAGTTGCGAGAACGAGATATCCGAGGACGACGAGCGCTGGCCAGGATTCTGGAAAAGCGTGAACAACGCCAGCAACAGCAGGACAATGATGACCCAGAGGGCGAAATTCCGCAGATTGGCGTTCATGGTCTTCCTTCGTGGTCGCGCGGATCGCGGCCTCTCTCTAATCCTTGGGCAGGCTCTGTGGGAATCCCCAGGGAATCCATCCCGTCGATGCCTTACAATCTAGGTGCCGCTGGGGTCGATGCCAAGGGAACCACGCACGACTATTTACCGCATCCTAGCGCAATTCCCGGTCAAAAAATGGCGCTGAATCCGGTGTTTTTCCGGGGTGGTTAAGCCTCCTTGCCGGATTATGACAGCGATTGAAACAATCGAACCCGGCTCAGCGAGAGCGCGCCCGGCGGGGTGGCGCCGGCCCGATCCTGATACGGCCGGCGGCGACGCTGATGACCGCTCCGGCAAGGGTCTGTTTCAGCTTGGATTCGCGTTGTCCCAAAGTCCCATCCAACGCGTCGTCCATCGCGGCGAGCAGGGTTTCGACCTTGCCGAGTTCGGCCGGCCCCTCATGTCCGACGCGGTCGATGGCGCGCTTGAGCAGACGGACGCGGATCTCCTCGGGCATCACCGCGAACAGCGCAGCGTCGAAGCCCGCGCCGGAGTTATCCTCGCTTTTCAACGCAAGATAGTGCTCGGCGCCGTCGACCAGCAGTTCCAGGGTGGCGTTGGCGCGCGCGATCCTTGCGGCAAGCCGCGCCAGGTTCCGCGCGTCGCCGCCCTCCGCCGCGAGCATCGGCATCAGCGCGCGCAGCCGCGGACGCGTGAAGGATCGATCGCGGTTGGTCGGATCGTCGGCAAAGCCGATGCGCGCCTTCTTCAGCGTCGCGATCAGCTGCGCCTTGGAGATGTCGAGCAACGGCCGTGTCAGCAAGATGCCGTCGCGCTCGGTCTCGCGCGCCATTGCCGAGAGGCCCGCAACGCCGCTGCCGCGCAGCATCCGCATCAACAGCGTCTCGGCCTGATCGTCACGGGTGTGCGCGGTCAAAATATGCGTGGCGCCATGCTTGCGTGCGGCCTGCGCGAGCAGGCGATAGCGGGCCGCGCGCGCGGCCGCCGGCACGCCGGTTCCAGGCTTTGGTCCGGTCCAGCGCAACGTGTGATGGGGCAGCTCGAGACTTCGCGCCAGCCGCTTGACGTCGCGCGCTTCGCGAGCCGCTTCAGGACGCAGGCCGTGATCGACGGTGACCGCCACCAGCCGCGGTCCCTGCGCGAGCGCACGGCGCCAGCGCGCGGCCAACCACATCAGCGCGACTGAATCGGGACCGCCGGACACCGCAAGCAGGATCGCTGGCGCGCCCGCAAGGCCCGCGAACAGGCGCTTGGCGTCCCTTGCCGGGATGGCGGATTGATCGTCGGGCATCGCAAAACCAGCTGCTGGCGGAGAGGCCGGAAACGGCCTTCCCGCACCTGGTTTAGCACTTCACGCGCTTCTGCTCGCGGTCAACCGCAGCCTTCACCCCGCCGGACGCGCGCGGGTACTTCCGCGAGATCTCGCCGAACGCTGCGCAAGCGGCTTCCTTTTCCTTCAGCGCCGCCAGCGACTGGCCGAGCCGCAGCAGCGCGTCGGGCGCCTTCGCGGACTTGTCGAACTTGGTGGTCACGCCGAGGAAGGTTTCCGCAGCGTCGCGATATTGCTGGCGCTGGAAATAGCTTTCGCCGAGCCAGTATTGCGAGTCCGCCACCAGGGGATCGCTCGGATATTTCACCGCAAAGTTCTTCATCGTCTCTTCGGCGAGCGCATAGTCCTTGCGCTGCATGTAGCCGATGCCGAGGTCGAACTCGTCCTTCGGCGTGGCCGACGGCGGCAATGTGGTCAGGGCCGCGCTCGCGCCGGGGGCACGCTGCGGGCTGGTGTTGCCGAGATCGAGCGGCTCGCCCGCCCCGCGGCCGCCGGGGGCACCGACCGCCGCATTGCTCTGCACCGGCATCTGGCCGCCGCCACCGAGCACGCGCGGGGCGCCAGGGGCGTTCGGGTTCTGGGTCGGATCGAAGGCATCGCCGCGACCGCGACGGCCGGGAGCCGCCGCCGGCGCGGGCTCCTGCACAACCGGCGCGGGCGCCGCGATCTGTTGCTGCTGGTCATAGCCGCCCTGCGGCTGCCTGCCATATCCTTGCTGCGGCTGGCCGTAGCCTTGCTGGGGCTGGGCGTAGCCCGGCTGCGCCTGCTGCGGGTAGGCCTGCGGTTGCTGCGCCGGCGGCACCGCCGCAACGCCGGGCTGCGCCGCCGGGGCCTGTCCACCAGGGCCGGGCGGCTGGCCGCCGAGCTGGCGCAAACGCTCCTCGAGCTGACGGTTGCGGTATTGCAGCTCCTCGTTCTGGCCGGTCAGCTGCCGCAGCTGGTTTTCGAGCCGCTCGATCCGCATTTCGGCATCGGAATCGTCGGATTGGGCAAACACTGGCGCGGAAACGGCGAAGAGCGCCGCGATCGCCGCGGCGGAAGAAAGAAAATGAATCCTGGATGACATTTTGCCCTGACGACGAGATCGACGTGAAAAGCGAGCGACATTGAAAGACGGAGTACGCCGGAATTGTGACTGGCGCTTCAAATCCGGGTCAGCGTCGCGGGATACCGGTTTAGTACGGACGCTGGAACAAGCAAGCGGCCAATTGCGCGCAGCTTCGTTCATCTTGATGACGGCGGGCCGGGCTTTCACGCGGCCAAAACAAAACCGGCGCCCGAAGGCGCCGGCTTGAAAGCAGCTATCTCGGATCGCGTCAGGAGCTGGCGTTCAGCACGGTGACGGCGCGACGATTCTGCGACCAGCAGGAGATGTCGTTACAGACCGCGACCGGACGCTCCTTGCCATAGGAAATGGTGCGCATGCGGCTCGGATCGATGCCGCGCGAGGCGAGATAGGCGCGGACCGACTGGGCACGGCGGGCACCGAGCGCGATGTTGTATTCGCGGGTGCCGCGCTCGTCGGCATGACCTTCGATGGTGAAGGAGTAACGGTTATAGGTCTGCAGCCACTGCGCCTGCTTGTCGAGGGTCGCCGTCGCCTGCGGGCTCAGATCGGTCTGATCGCTCTCAAAGAACACGCGGTCGCCGACATTGACCACGAAATCCTGCTGGCTGCCCGGGGTCGCGGCGCCCCCAATTGCGCCATTGGCGTCCAACGGGTTCTTGTTGGCGCAGGCACCCATCGACAGCGCCACCGCCAGAACCGCAACCAGCTTCATACCCTGGAGATAATTCATTCCCGGAGCCTCCACGCTCGCGCTCTTCGTACTACCCAATCGGTCTACAGGGCGATGGTTAAGCGAACGTTCCGTCAACCTTGACGAGACCTTGCTGAACCCCATCAAATGCCAGGCAATGGCGAAAAGCGCCCCCGATGGTTAATGGGTGGCAAATGTGGCGCGATGGTGAAGGGAAGGCAAGGTTCGCGGGAACCGGCCGCTTTTGCAGGACAATTTGGCCTGCGCGCAACAGTCGATCGACACTGACTCGATGAGAATGCCGATTCCCTCAGGGATTCGGCACGATCGACGCGCGCTCGAACGGCTGCACGACGCCATCGGGCTGCAACTGGCCGTCACGGTCGAACAGCATTCGCCGCTCGAAAGCGCTCGAGCGCAGGAAGGGATAGCGGGCCAGCACGCGTTCCCGCACCGTCGGTAGATGCGACGCCATCAAGCCGACCGGCTTCACCAGCCCGGGATAGAGCCGCGGCTCCGACCAGGTCTCGTGCAGGAACACGCGCCGGTAGAACGCCATGTGCTCGGGCCGAACCGGTGCAAGGCCGTAATCGGCATTGAAATGCACGCCCGCGGTCGAGCCGAGGCGCACCGTGACATAGGGCAGCTCGGGATTGTTCCGGGCCTTTTCGGGATCCGCGACGAAGCGCGTCGAGTCGATGAAGACCAGACCCTGATCAAGCTTCGGCAGCAGCACGTCGCCGAACACCTCGAGCGTCGGCGAGGTGCGCCATTCCGGCGTCACCACGGTGATGCGGATCGAGCTGCAGAGTTCGCCTTGCAGATAGACACCGAACACCCAGGCATTCGGCGCATCATCAAACCGGTCGACGACCCGCTCGTCCGCCGAGGGCCGGATCGCGCCTTCGCGCAGATAGGCGCGATAGCGAAGCCGGTAGATCTCGTCTTTCTGTTCCGGGGTCTGAGCGAGGCGGTAATCGACTTGATCCAGAGGGTCCGCAAGCCTTCCTGTCGCGGGCTTGATGGCTTCGGCCGCGGACCTCATTTGGTACTCCCTGAACAACTCAACAACTTCAACGCGCGAGCCAAAAGATTAACAGCTTCTTAATTTCCGTCAAAGCAATCGAGGCAATACAGTTAACCTCTCGCCGCAAGGGTACACTACGAATGGTGCAGCCGAAGGCTCTCACAACTATCGATTGAGGGTATTGCGCCGGGTTCAAGCGATCGAGCGCGAGGGAACCACGTGCAGTTGCTCGTCGGTCCGCCGGCCGTGCGATGCATTGAGCAGCTGGCGGATGCGGACCGAGGGAACCGGCCGGCTGAACAGGTATCCCTGTGCTTCGGTCACCGCGCCATCGGCGCTGATCAGTTCGAGCTGCTCATTGGTCTCGATGCCCTCGACCACAACCGACATGCCGAGATCCGCCGACAGCCGCGCCACCCCGCGCAGCAAGGTCAGCGGACGGTCGCTGTCGATGCCCTCGAGGAAGGAGCGGTCGATCTTGACCTTCTGCAGCGGGAAATTGTGCAGATAGCTGAGCGACGAGTAACCGGTGCCGAAATCGTCCAGCGAGATCCGCACGCCGAGCGAGCGCAGTTGCGAGAGCACGTCGTGGGTCAGCTCGGTGTTGTGCAGCAGCGAGGATTCGGTGATCTCGATCTCGAGACGGTGCGCCGGCAGGCCGGAGACCTCGAGCGCATAGCGTACCTCGCTCAGCACGTCGCGCTGGTGGAACTGCTGCGGCGAGAAGTTGACCGCAACGCTGACCGCCTCGGGCCACTTCATGCATTCCATGCAGGCCTTGCGCAGGATCCAGCGGCCGAGATCGACGATCAGGCCCATGTCCTCCGCGACCGGGATGATGTCGACCGGAGAGACCGTGCCGCGCGCCGGATGGTTCCAGCGCAGCAGAGCCTCGCAGGTGCTCACCTTGCCGGACTTCAGGTTGATCAGCGGCTGGTAGAACAGCTCGAATTCCTCGTTGGCGAGCGCCTTGCGCAGGTCGAGCTCGAGGATGCGGCGGGCCTCGACGGTTTGCGCCATCTCGTCGCGGAAGAAGCAGAAGGTGCCGCGGCCGTCGGCCTTGGCGCGGTAGAGCGCCATGTCGGCGTTCTTCAGCAACGTGTCGGCGCCGACGCCGGGCGCGGTCATCGCGATGCCGACGCTGGCTCCGATCTCGACCAGGTGGTTGTCGATCTTGTAGCGCTCGCTGAGGCGGTCGACGATGCGCCGCGCCAGTGCTGCAGCGTCCTCGTGTGAGTGGATGTTCTGCTGGAACACCACGAACTCGTCGCCGCCGAACCGCGCCACGAAATCCTCCGGCCGCAGCATCTCGCGCAGCCGCTCGGCGACCGCGCAGAGCAGTTGGTCGCCGCAGGGATGGCCGAGCGTATCGTTGACCTGCTTGAACTGGTCGAGGTCGACGAACAGCAATGCGGAGCGATGGTCGCCGTGCTGCATGGCGAGCAGCCGGCCGATTTCGTCGCGGAAATTGACGCGGTTGGGCAGCGCGGTCAGCTCGTCATAGCGCGCGAGATGGCTGATCCGGGCCTCGGCGTCCTTGCGCTCGGTGATGTCCTCGACCAGCACCACCGTGCCGCCGCCGGCCATCGGCTGGAAAGTCCAGTCCAGCGAGCGGTTCTTGGTGGGATCGGGGTCGCTGGTGACGATATCGCCGCGCTGCGAGCTCTCGATCTCGTAGAGAATCTGCTGGGCGGCCGCGGCCGAGATCGAGCCGGACAGGACGCAGGCGTTGCAGATGTCGGTGGCGCTGGCGCCGCGCTGCACGAAATCGTCCGACAGCTGCATCATCTCGATGAAGCGGTGGTTCATCACCGCAACGCGGCCGTCGGCGCTGAACATGCACAGGCCGTGCGGCATGTTGTTCAGCGCGGTATCGAACTGGCCCGCCAGCGCGGCCTCGCGCTCCTTGGCGATCCAGGCGTTGACATAGATGCGCTGCAGACTGGAGGTCAGGTGCCGGATGGCGCTGAAGAACACCAGGCTGAGCAGCGCAAGGGCGATGTGATAGGGGCCGCCGACATACATCAGCGCCAGGATCAAGGGACCGATCGACATCAACAGATGCAGGTGGAAGATCTGCGGCCGGCCGAAGGTCCGCCCTACCCCCGCCGAGGTGTAGGCGACCACCGTGGTCACGCACAGCATGTGCGCGGCGGCATCATTGGTCGTGAGCAGCACGGTGACGCCCCAGATGCCGAGCGAAATGCCGTAGGCGATGGTGCCGATCCGGTAGCGCTTCTCCCAGGTCACGGACTCTTCGACGGTGAGCCGGGAATTGCGCTGCTGGTAGCGGTACATCTGCAGCGCGCGCGCCAGCCCCACCACGATGAACAGCGGCACGCACAGCCAGCACAGGAGATTGCTCGTGACAGCCGCAATCACGGCGCCCGCAATGGCGGGGCCGAAGGCGCCGAAGATCATGGGCGCGGGGTTCATGAACAGGGAATCGACCAGCGCCGCCGAAATCGTCGGCGACATCGACCGGTCCGGTTCACCCGTCTGACTTGCAAACTGCATTGTGAGAGCGCGCGTCCTTTTCAGCTCGCACTCTTACTGATCGCAGGTGAAGTCTTTCTGAGCGAACATCGTTAGCAAGTCCTTGCCGCGCCAGGGCGACGGCCGGAATTCACCATAAAATTCAGTGCGCTAGGTGAGAAGTGCCGATCGCCGCCGGGGTTCCCCAGGAGCAGTCTGCACCCGGCTCACGACAACAGCGGCGACCAGGCCGGGTCGGAGGCAAAGCCCGGGGTCGGCACCCGCAGCTCGTTGCGCCCGGAGACGTCGATGGTGAACAGCGACGGGCCGCTGTTGCCGCCGGGATCGCGGAAGAACATCACGACGCGGCCGTTCGGCGCAAAGGTCGGGCCTTCGTTATGGAAGCCCGAGGTCAGGATGCGCTCGCCCGAGCCGTCGGGTTTCATGATGCCGATCGCGAACTGCCCGCCGCCCTGCTTGGTGAAGGCGATGTAGTCGCCGCGCGGCGACCACACCGGCGTCGAATAGGTGCCGTCGCCGAACGAGATGCGCTGTGCGCCGCCGCCGGTTGCCGGCATCACATAGATTTGCGGCTTGCCGCCGCGATCGGATTCGAAGCAGAGCCGCGTGCCGTCGGGCGCGTAGGACGGCGAGGTGTCGATCGCCGGCGTGTCGGTCAGCCGCGTCATCGACTTCGAGCGCAGATCCATCACGAACAGGTTGGAGTTGCCGCCCTGCTGCAGGCTCATGATGACGCGCTGGCCGTCGGGCGAGAAGCGCGGCGAGAACGACATGCCCGGGAAGTTGCCGACGATCTCGCGCTGGCCGGTCTCGATGTTGAGCAGATAGACGCGCGGGTCGCCCTGCCCGAATTCCATGTAGGTGATTTCCTGGGTCGACGGCGAGAAGCGCGGCGTCAGCACGAGGTCCGAACCGCGGGTCAGGTAGCGCACATTGGCGCCGTCCTGGTCCATCAGCGCGAGCCGCTTGACGCGGCGATCCGCCGAGCCGCTCTCGTCGACGAACACGACGCGGGTGTCGAAATAGCCCTTCTCGCCGGTCATCCGCTCGTAGATCTGGTCGGAGATGATATGCGCGATGCGCCGCCAGTATTCGGCCGAGGTGTCGTACTGCTGGCCGGCGAGCTGCTGGCCGGTGTTGACGTCCCAGAGCCGGAATTCCGCCTTCACCCGCCCGTTGCCCTGGCGCGTCATGCGGCCGGTCACCAGCGCCTGCGCGTTGATGCTCTTCCAGTTGTTGAAGTTCGGCGCCGCATCGATGTTGATCTGCTTCTCGAGATAGGCGGCCTGATCGATCGGCGCGAACAATCCGCTGCGCTTCAGGTTGTTGGTGATCACCTGGGTGACGCCGACGCCGACTTCAGCGTCGCCAGGCGTGCCGGCGGCGAAGTTCGGGATTGCGATCGGCACCGGCGCGAACTCGCCCTCGGTGATGGTGATCCGCTTCTGAGCGGATGCGGGGCCGGTGAGACCACCCAGCATCGCGCCGGCGGACGCCATTCCGGCCAGGATCTGCCGGCGGCTCGGACGGAAGAGCGTGTGAGGCAAGCGGGTCTTGTCAATCATCGTTCGAACTCATGCTCGTAAACGGTAGCGTGCAATTTCAGCTCTGCCTCTCGGTAAAGGCCGGCTCAAAGAACTGCCATTCCTCAAAGAAACCTGGAGGCAATCGATAGGGCTGGCACTCGATGATCGCGCGCAAGCCACTCTCCTGATACACCCGAAGATAAGGCGTCTTCGCGTTTCCTACCACGACCGGCATGCCTTCCAGCGTGCCGTCGCGCTTCAAATGGATGGAGAACACGGCTTCTGCCATCTGCGCCTCTATTCCACCGTAAGGCTTCTTCCAACAGCGTTCGACCTGCTGCCGGAACATCGCGCCCCAGGTCGCGGAATTGTCGGCAGCCTTGCCCTTTGCGGTACCAAGCGCCGCATTGGCATTGAGCGTATCGCCGGTCGCCGCGGCGCGCGTCGGGTCACGCTTGTCGAGCAGCGCTGCGATCTTGCTCTGGTCGAACACGCGATCCTTCGGCTTCTGCTCCGGCGGCGGCTTGGCGACCTGTGCAACCGGCTTCGGCGGCGGCTTCTTCTCTTCCTTCTTGATCGCTTCGGCGATCGGGTCGGGCTTCACCGGATCGGGCTTCTTCTCGACCGGCTTCGGCTCTTCCTTCGGCTTGTTCTCGACCTTCTTTGGCGGATCCGGCTTCTTGTCTTCCGGCTTCTCCACCTTCGGCGCCGGCTGCGGCGCGGTGTCGGTCACGACAGGGGGCTTCTTTTCCTCGACCTTGCCGACGGTGTCGTCGACTGGCTTGGCTTCGGCGACCTTGTCGACCAGTGGCTTGGGATTTTCCTTCTTGCCGTCCTTCTGACCGGCCATGACATGCGAGAGCTGGTCGGGCGAGATCACATCGACGGCAACCGATTCCTCTTCGGGCATCACGTACGCCTTGGTCGACCACGACACGAGGCCCCACCCGATCACGAGGACGTGCAGGACAATCGATGCCGCCAGAGTCTTGTCGACCTTGACCTTCAAATCAGGCTTCCCCGTGCCTTGCCGTACATTGGCACTATCCACCTTCCGGGATGATGACGATATTCGCCTTGAATCCCGCGGCCCGGACCTCCCCGAGCAGTTTCATCATATCCGTGTAACAGACGTCCTTGTCGCCACGCAGATAGACCACCTTTTCGGCATCCGACCGCGCGTCCCCGATCGCCTTGATCTTGGCCGGAAAATCGGCGGCCGTGACCGGCGCGTCACCCAGATAGAGCTCGACATTCGAGTTGCAGCCGCCGCCGGTGCGCTTGACCGACAATGTCAGCGGAGGCTGGTTCGACGAGATCGACTTGCCGCCGCTCGCCACCGGCAGGTCGATGTCGATGTTCGACGTCATCAGCGGCGCCGCCACCATGAAGATGATCAGCAGCACCAACATCACGTCGACCATCGGCGTGACGTTGATCTCGGCCATGACCGGCTTGCGCCCGCCGCGGCGGCGTCTGCCACCGCCGGACCCTGCCATGCTCATCGCCATGATCGCACACCCGCAAAAGTGACCATCATCTAACTCAACCCCGCTCGTCGATCTGACGCGACAGGATGGCGGAGAACTCGTCGGCAAACCCCTCCAGGCGCGCGGCCTGCCGGTTCACCTCCGAAGTGAACTTATTGTAGAAAATAGTCGCCGGAATTGCGGCAATCAGGCCGATTGCGGTGGCAAACAGCGCTTCCGCGATACCGGGCGCCACGACCGCCAAGGAGGTGTTTTTGGAGGCCGCGATCGACTGGAAGCTCGACATGATGCCCCAGACGGTACCGAACAGGCCGACAAAGGGGCCGGCCGATCCCACGGTGGCGAGCACCAGCAGCCGGCGTTCCAGCCGCTCCACCTCCCGGGCGATCGAGACGTTCATGACCTTCTCGATCCGCGCCTGCAGGCCGGCAAAGGACCGCGACTGGCTCTCGAAGGAGCGCTTCCACTCCCGCATCGCCGCGACGAAACAGGCCGCCATCGACTGGGTCGGCTTGGCCGAGAGGGCCCGGTAGAGTTCCTCGATCGACTGGCCGGACCAGAAAGCCTGCTCGAACTTGTCCATGGCCCGCTTGGTGCGGGCGTAGAGCAGGATCTTGTCGATTGCGATCGCCCAGACCCACACCGAGCAGGACAGAAGTCCCAACATCACGCATTTGACGACCCAATGGGCCTGCCAGAACAGCGCGATCAGCGACACGTCGCTCGATGCCAGTGGCAGAGTTGACTGAGCCACATCGGCGGGATTCATCGGCAATATCCTCTCAACGCAAGTGTCCCAATTCGGCGGGCCGCCAATCGGCACGCCTTCCACGGCCGCGCGCCCGGCGCGGCAAAACTGCGCGAGAGCCTCTTACATCTGTCGCATGGGGGCCCGTCCAAAGCCGGGCCCTGCTTCCCCTGCCAAGATGTCAAAACGAGGGCTTTTCACGCGTCATTCCGACCCTAACCAAACGCTAATCATGGTTAAGGCGAGGTTACCAAAGGGAAATTTGGAGGCGGGAAATGCCGCCGGCGAAGGAGGTTGGCCGGTTCCACAGATGAAGGCTCTCGTTTGGAGGGGTGCGGCGGTCGAGTCCATCCCGGCGTCGTCCTGGCGAAAGCCAGGACCCATAACCACCGCCTTTAGTGATGAACCGGATCGTGCCCCAGCGTCGCGCAACAATCGAGATTTGGGGTAATGGGTCCTGGCTTTCGCCAGGACGACGATGAGAATGGTTCTCATCACGCGCTGTCATCAGAGGCAGCAGCGCTTGGGCCCAGAGGCCGCGGCGTATTGGATCGCCCGGTCGAGCGGGCGATGACAGTTGTGGTCGGGGCGCAGCCTTACGTTCTCGCGACATCATCGCCCGAGCTTTGCTCTTCGTCGTTCTCCCCGGTGAGGTTGGGCTTGTTTGTCACCGCTTCGGCAAAAATGCTTTCGCATTTTGCGGGAGGACACGAAATGGACTCCGAGTTCTCGCGGAGCCTGTTATCGGGCGCGCGTTCGCGCGACCCGTTGGCAAGCTCCCGGAATGACGACTGAGAGCCTCACGTCAAATGCCGCACGATCGCGAGGCCGGAGAACAGGCCGGCGATCGAGAGTGCCACCGAGCCCGCGACATACAGCACCGCAAGGCCGAGCTCGCCGCGCTCATAGAGCAGCGCGGTGTCGAGCGAGAAGGCGGAGAAGGTGGTGTAGCCGCCGAGGATGCCGGTCATCAAAAACAGCCGCCAGGGCTGCGAGGCGTCGCCCTTGAAGGCGAGATAGCCGGCGATCAGGCCCATCACGGTCGAGCCCGTGATGTTGATGATGAAGGTGCCGTAGGGAAACGCGGTGCCGATGCAGCGCGCGCAGGTGACGTTGATCAGCTGGCGCAGCGTCGCGCCGAGACCGCCGCCGAAGAAGACGAGGAGATAGCTTGTGAGTTGCCCCATGCGCGCTTTGTGCCGTAACGCTGCAATCGTCGCAAGGCAACAAAAAGGGCGGCAGCCGTGGCTACCGCCCTCGAAATTTAGCTCAATGTCATTCGGGGGCGATGCGTAGCATCGAACCCGGAATCTCGAGATTCCGGGTTCAGCCCTGCGGGCTGCCCCTGACCACCTGTGCGCTTAGCCGGCCTTGCCGAACAGCTCGTCGACATAGTCCCAGTTGACGAGGTTTTCGACGAACGCCTTCAGATAGTCCGGACGACGGTTGCGGTAGTCGATGTAGTAGGAGTGCTCCCAGACGTCGACGCCGAGGATCGGCACCGCGCCATGAACCAGCGGGTTCTCGCCGTTCGGGGTCTTGGCGACCTCGAGCTTGCCGCCCTTGACCTGCAGCCAGGCCCAGCCGGAGCCGAACTGACCGGCGCCGGCGGCGGCGAAGTCGGCCTTGAACTTGTCGAAGCCGCCGAGATCCTCGTTGATCTTCTTCTCCAGCCGGCCGGGCAACTTGCTGCCGCCGCCATTCGGCTTCATCCACTTCCAGAAATGGATGTGGTTGTAGTGCTGGCCGGCATTGTTGAAGACGGCCGCGTTCTTGCCGAACGAGCCCTTCACGATCTCCTCGAGGGACTTGCCTTCGAATTCGGTCCCCTTGATCGCGTTGTTGCCGTTGGTGACGTAGGCCTGGTGATGCTTGTCGTGGTGAAACTCCAGCGTTTCCTTGGACATGTAGGGCGCAAGGGCGTCGTGGGCGTAGGGCAGATCGGGTAGCGTGAAGGTCATGGGGTAATGTCCAACAGAGGGTGGGAGACTACACTTAACGGGTCCCCCTTATAGAAGGTTCCATCCCAGAGAAACACCGCATTTTCGGATCGCCTATGACAGATCGGCACAGCCCGAACCAAGACCAAGGACCCAGACGATGAGCATCGAAATCGACATTCTCAACGGAGATGCATCGTGGAAGCGCGCCGAGCCGCTGCTCCGGGCGGTCTGGAGCCCGGATGCGGTCGAGAAACCAGCCTGGGCGGACATCAAATGGGCCCACGCGGATTTGCGCGTGCTGCTCGATGCGCCCGACGACAGCGGGCTCGCCTGCCATGTCGGTATCTATTTCCGGACCATCACCTGGAATGGCCACAAGGTGCATGTCGGCGGCATCGGCGGAGTCTCGACCCGCGCGGACTGCCGGCGGCGCGGCTATGCGTCACTCGCGTTAGATGCCGCCGTGCACACCATTCGTGCCAATGACGCGGTGAAATTTGCAATCTTATTCTGCGAGCCGCACAATTTCGCGTTCTACCAGGCGCGCGGCTGGCATCCCTTCAGTGGCGAAGTGTATTGCGAACAGCCTTCCAGGCAGATCCGCTTCGAGGCGATGGCGCCGTTCGTCAACGACATCGTTCGCGCGCCGCGCCAGGGCAAGATCGACCTATGCGGCCTGCCGTGGTGACCCCTGCATCGGCGGCGGTGGCCCGAGGGGCCTGCGCGTCGTAGCATGTCGGTCATCATTTATTGGCGACAGGCTTTCACAAAGTGACCTCGAACCGCGGCTGCGAGCAAACTGCGCCCCCTCTCCCGCTTGCGGGGTCCGAGGCGAGCGAAGCTCGCTCTCGAAGTTGGGGTGGGGATTTCACCGCCGGTCACATCGCAGAGAGAGCCCCCACCCGGATCGCATCTCCGATGCAATCCGACCTAAGAGCGAGCTTCGCTCGTCTCGACCCCGCGAGCGGGAGAGGTGAAGGGCAACCGACCCATGACCATTGAAGCCTCGATCGACGACGCCCGCCCCACCGCGGCTGCGCCTGCCGTGCCGGTCGACGACCTCTTGACCGCGCCGATCCTGCCGACGCTGCTTCGCCTGGCGATCCCGAACACCATCGCCATGTTCGGCTCGACGCTGGTCGCGGTGGCCGAGACCTCTTACATCGGCCGGCTCGGCACCGAGCCGCTGGCCGGCATTGCGCTGGTGTTTCCGTTCGCGATGCTGACGCAGATGATGTCGGCCGGCGCGATGGGCGGCGGCGTCTCGTCGGCGATCAGCCGCGCGCTCGGCGCCGGCGACCGCGACCGCGCCGCCGATCTGGCGCTGCATTCCGCGATCATCGGCGGGTGCGCCGGACTGTTCTTCACCGTGATGATGCTGGGATTCGGCCGCGACTTCTATGCGCTGCTCGGCGGACATGGCGGCGTGCTCGAGCAGTCGATGCATTACTCGCAGGTGCTGTTTTCCGGCGCGATCTCGATCTGGCTGGTCAACACGCTCGCCTCCGTCGTGCGCGGCACCGGCGACATGCGGATTCCCTCGATGACGCTGATCACGGTCTCGATGATCCAGATCGCGGTCGGCGGCGTGCTGGGTCTCGGATTGTTCGGCATGCCCGGTCTCGGCATGCGCGGCGTCGCCGCCGGACAGCTCACGGCCTTCACGTGTGGCGCGATCTTCCTCGCCTGGTATCTCGCCTCTGGCCGCAGCCGGTTGAAGCTCGACTTCGCCGCCTTCAGCTTCCAGCGCGCGATGTTCCTCGACATCCTGAAAGTGGGCGCGATCTCCTGCCTGTCGCCGCTGCAGAGCGTGCTGACCATCCTGATCTTCACCAAGATCCTGGCCAGCTTCGGCACCGAAACGCTGGCCGGTTACGGCATGGGCTCGCGGCTGGAATTCCTGCTGATCCCGATCGCGTTCGCGGTCGGCGTCGCCTCGGTGCCGATGGTCGGCATGGCGATCGGCGCGGGACTCGTGACGCGCGCCCGCAAGGTGGCGTGGACCGCCGGTACCGTCGCCGGACTTGTCGTCGGCCTCGTCGGACTTGTGGTCGCATTGAAGCCGACGCTGTGGATTGCGCTGTTCACCACCGATCCCGGTGTGACCGCCGCGGCTTCGTCCTATTTCGCGCTGGCCGGCCCGGGCTTCGGCTTCTTCGGCGTCGGCGTCTGCCTTTATTTCTCCTCGCAGGGGGCGGCCAAGGTCGGCGGGCCGGTGCTGGCCGGCACCATCCGCCTGCTGCTGGTCGGCATCGGCGGCTGGTGGCTCGCTACCGTGAGTGCCCCGGCATGGACGCTGTTTGCACTGGTCGGCGGTGCGATGGTGGCGTTCGGCCTCGCCACCATCATTTCGATCCGGCTGACCCGCTGGGGATAAAATACGACGCAGCGCCCTCGCACCGGAGCGTTGCCTGAGCATGACTGCTCCGAAAACAGGCACCAATTTTTTTGGGAGCGCGCTCGCTCGATCGCGCGAATATGACATTGCAGAAATTCATCGACTTGTTATGCAGGCCGACCTCTAAAGCGCGATGAGATTGAGTCGAATCGTCATCGCGCTTTAGTTCTTTGTTTGACCATGATCTTTTCGGAAAACCGCTTCGCACTTTGCGCTAACGCGGCCGTACCGGTCCGGATCATGCTCTTGGGGAATAAGCCATGGCCTGCCGATTCGGATTCATGATCGCCATCATTGCGACGGCGCTTGCCGTGCCCACCGCGCATGCGCAAGGCGCGCCTGAGCCTGTCGGCGTCTGGCAGACCCAGGCCGGCGATGCCCGCGTCAAGATCAGCAAATGCGGCGGCGGTATCTGCGGCGTGGTGGTGAGCCTGCGCGACCCGATCGACCCGATGACCGGCAAGCCGCAAGTCGACAACAAGAATCCGAATCCGTCGCTGTCCAGCCGGCCGATCATCGGGCTGCCGCTGTTTTCCGGCATGCATCCGGTTGCCGCGGGCAAATGGTCGGGCCAGATCTACAACGCCGACGACGGCGGCACCTATGCGAGCAGCATCTCGGTGACCGGCGAGAGCACGCTGCGCGTCGAAGGCTGCGTCGGCGCGCTGTGCGGCGGCGAGACCTGGACGCGGGTGGGGCGGTAATTCTTAGCCGAGCGGCAACCGCAACGGGACTGCGCCCCTCTCCCGCTTGGTCAGCGCTACACCACGCGCGCCTTCAGCACCGTCGCCGCCGAGGCGTAGCCGCCGCGGGCGCCGTCGATGAAGTGGACGTGGTCGGCGCGCATCACCGAGGGGGTGAAGCAGGTCATCATCGCAGCATCTTGCTCGTGCAGGCCATAGCGCACGATGCCCTGCGCAGCCGCGGCAGCGAGGCGCCGCTCGATGTCGGCGGAGAGCTCCGGCGTGCAATCCAGGATCATGCGCAGGCCGTCGTCGAACTTGCGGAAGTCTGAATTCTCGACCACCTGCTGCAGATAACGTTTCGGCGCGAACTTGCCGACCGGGATGTTGAACCGCATCAGCGTATAGGCCCACAGCGCGAATGTGAGCACCACGGCGCGCCGCAGCGCGAGCGGGCCGCCGCGCCGTGCGCGCGCCTCGTACTCCATTCCCTGCGGCGGCCAGTGCAGCGGCGGGCCGCCTGCGGGCACCGGCCGTCCGGCATCAGGGCTCTTCTCGATGCGGACGACGATATCCTCGATCACCTTGCGGAAGGACGCGGGATCGGCGTTCCTCGCCGGCAGCACCAGCACCGACAGGATGACGCCGCGCGCGGACGGCATCACCTCGAAGCGGCAGGACAGGCCGGACAGATCGGGCTGCGTGCCCTGAGGCGCCGGATCGACCGCGAACGCGCCGCGCTTCATCGCGGCATCGGCGTAAGCAAGACCGCCGCCGGAGAACATCGCATAGGACAAATTGGCCGACGGCCCAAAACGCGCGACGCGGACATCGGCGCCCGCGGCGCGGATCGCCGCCATCGGCACCAGCGCCACCCGCAGCACCAGATCGAGGTCGTCGTGCACCCAGCGCGCGGTCGCCGCAAGCGCCTCACGCGCCTTGTCGAGATCGGCCGGCGCGACCGCAAAACTCGCGCCGTCGCCACCGAACACGAAGGGGAATTCGCGGCCCTCCAGCGCATTGGTGACGGCGGCGACCACCGCGGCGCCGGCCATGTTGACCGCCTTGTAGCGCTGCGCCGCGATCGCCTTGGTCGATTCCACGATGTCGGCGACGCCGACCGTCCAGTCATCGGGCAACGACGCATACAGCGCCGGGTCCATCAGCTTCGCGAAGCCGCGAAACACCGGAATGCCGCCGTAAAAGATCTCGCTGCCGCCAGCCATCGCAACGCCGCGCCGTTTCCGCCTCTGCAAGACTCTCTAGCAGATACGCGGCAAATTGGGGTGGGTTTTCCTCGGAGCCGCGCCTTCACCGTCACCCTGAGGAGCGCGCCTTGGCGCGCGTCTCGAAGGGTCGACGGCCCGACTGTCACCGCGAGCGGATGGTGCCCCGTGAAGACATCCGGGCCGATTCATCCTTCGAGGCTCGCCCAGCGGCGCAATTGCGCCGCAAGGCTCGCACCTCCAGCGACAAAGCCAAAGCCTTTGCGCGGGGATGACGGGGACAGCGCGCGCATCTCTGACACTTCACGCCGCCGCCTCGCCTGCCCTGCTCCACGGCGGAAACGGATCGCGCAGCTCTGCCCAGGCCTGCGGGTCCATGCCCGGTCTACCGGTGACGAGGCAGGCATCGAGCCGACGGCGGATGTCGTCCTCGTTCATGCCGGAGCCGATGAAGACGAGCTCCTGCCGGCGATCGCCGTAGAGATCGTTCCAGCTCCGCTGCATCATCAGCCGCCAGTCCGGATGATCCGGCCAGCGCTCGCGTGGGATCGCCGCCCACCACGAACCGAGCCCTTCGGTCCGCACGATCGCGCCGGCCTGGCTCAACTCGCCGCACCAATCCGGCCGCGTCGCGATCCAGAAATGGCCCTTGGCGCGGATCACGCCTTGCCAGCTCTCGCGCAGGAAGGCGTGGAAGCGCAGCGGATCGAACGGACGCCGCGCGCGGTAGACGAAGCTCGTGATGCCATATTCCTCGGTCTCCGGCACGTGCCCGGCAAAGCCGTAGAGCTCCTTGTGCCAGAGCGGATGCTGCTGCGCGCGCTCGTGGTCGAAGCGGCCGGTGTCGAGCACGCGGTCGAACGGGACTTTTGCGAAATTCGCCTCGACGATGTCGGCCTCGGGATTGAGCGCGCGCACGATGGTGCGGGCGGCCTCGCGCTCGGCCTGCGTCGCGGCATCGATCTTGTTCAGCACCACGACGTCGGCGAACTCGATCTGCTCGACCAGCAAATCGACCAGCGTGCGCTTGTCGCCGTCGAGCGCTTCGCCGCGCTGGCTGAGGAAGTCGGTCGAGGCGTAGTCCTTCAACAGATTGGCGGCGTCGACCACCGTGACCATGGTGTCGAGCCGCGCGACGTCGGAGAGGCTTTGGCCATCCTCGTCGCGAAACTCGAAGGTCGCGGCGACCGGAAGCGGCTCGGAGATGCCGGTCGATTCGATCAGCAGATAATCGAAGCGGCCGCTCTCGGCGAGCGCGCGCACCTCCTTCAGCAGATCGTCGCGCAGGGTGCAGCAGATGCAGCCATTGCTCATCTCGACCAGTTTCTCGTCAGTCCGGGACAGGTTCGCACCGCCATCGCGCACGAGGTCGGCGTCGATGTTCACCTCGCTCATGTCGTTCACAATCACCGCAACCTTCAGGCCGCGGCGGTTGTTCAGGACGTGGTTCAGCAAAGTGGTCTTTCCAGCCCCGAGGAAGCCGGACAAGATGGTGACGGGGAGTTTTTGCATCGAGATCAAACAGTTGCTGGAGGGATGGGCGGCGGCGGGACATGGGGCATTCGCTTTATGTTATGTTATAACATAACATCAATGAGCCACGGCGTGTCAAGCGCCGGAATGCGGCGCAGTTAGCCTGCCAGTTTTAGGAATGCGTAGCCCGGATAGAGCGCAGCGAAATCCGGGACCGCACTATCCACGGATGGATCTGTCCCGGATTACGCTTCGCTCCATCCGGGCTACGGGCTGCCCAGTCCGTCATGCTGAGGAGGCCGCGCAGCGGCCATCTCGAAGCATGTACGGCTCCGCTGCAGCAGCTCGGCCGTGCATCCTTCGAGACGCGCGTTCCGCGCTCCTCAGGATGACGGGGCCGGCAGACGATAAGTGGCGTCTACTTCCCCAATCCACGCAGCACGAGCTGGTTCATGCGACCAGCGAACGCGGCGGGGTCGTCGGGCATCTCGCCGTCGAGGATTTGCGCCTGCTCGAACAGCAGCAGCGACAGGTCTTTCGCCTGCGCGGTGTCGGTCGCGAGCGCCGCGACCAGCGGGTGGCGCAGGTTGATCTCGAGGACCGGCTTGGTGATCGCGCCGCGGTTCTGCTGGGCGAGCAGCCGCTCCAGCGCGCGGTCGCGCGCATCGCCGCCTGCGACGAGGCACGACGCGCTCGCGGTCAGCCGCTGCGAGGCGCGGACGTCGGAGACGCGCTCGCCAAGCGCATCCTTGATCACGGCGATCGTGGTCGCGGCGTCGGCTGCGGGTTCGTCCTTCTTGTCGTCCTTGTCGTCGGCAAGCGGGATCAGGCCGAAATCGACATCGCCCTGGCTCAGCGACTTCAGCGGCTTGCCGCCGAAATCGAGCGGCGCCGAGGTCCAGAACGCATCGACCGGATCGGTGAGCAGCAGCACCTCGATGCCGCGGGCGCGCGCCGATTCCAGCTTCGGGTTCGACTTCAGCCGCTCGACGCTGTCGCCGACCAGATAATAGATCTCGGTCTGGTTCGGCTTGAAGTCGTCGACAACCTGCTTCAGCGAGCGGTTCTCGCCCGACGTAGTGGTGAAGCGCGCCAGCGCCAGGAGCTTGTCGCGGCGCTCGAAATCCTCCCACAGGCCTTCCTTGATGACCGGGCCGAACGCGTCCCAGATCTTTGCAAAGGTCTCCGGCTCCTTCTCGCCGAGCGTCTCCAATTCGCCGATCACGCGGCCGGTGACGGCCTTGCGGATCTGCGCGAGCTGCGGATTGTTCTGCAGCATCTCGCGCGAGATGTTGAGCGGCAGATCCTCGCTGTCGATCACGCCGCGGATGAAGCGCAAGTAAGCCGGCAGCAGCTCGGCGTCGTCGGCGATGAAGACGCGGCGGACATAGAGCTTGACCTTGCCCTTGCGCTCGACCTGAAACAGGTCGAACGGCTTTTGCGACGGCGCGAACAGCAGCACGGCGTAGGACTGCCGGCCCTCGGCGCGGTAATGCAGCGTCATCGCCGGCTCGTCGAAGGCACCGGCGATCTGCTTGTAGGCCTGGGCGTAATCCTCCGGCTTGAGCTCGGATTTCGAGCGCTGCCACAGCGCGCTCGCCGAGTTGATCTGGCGCGGCTCGCCCTCTTCCGGCACCAGGAGGATCGGAAACTGGATGTTGTCGGAATATTCGCGGACAATGCGCTCGATCTCGTAGGCCTCGAGATATTTGGCGGCGTCCTTCTTCAGATGCAGCACGATCTCGGTGCCGCGCGCGACGCGCTGGGCGGCCTCCTCGCTCGCCGGTGCGATCTCGAAGCCGCTGCCGCCTTCCGACGACCACACCCACACCTCGTCCGAGCCGGCGCGGCGGCTGGTAACGACGATCTTCTCGGCGACCATGAAGGCGGCATAGAAGCCGACGCCGAACTGGCCGATCAGATTGGCGCCGTCCTTGGCTTCCGTCAGCTTCGACAGGAACGATCTGGTGCCGGAGCGCGCGATGGTGCCGAGATTGTCGATCAGCTCCTGACGCTCCATACCGATGCCGGTATCGACCACGGCAAGCGTGTCGGCCGCCTTGTTCGGGACGATCCTGATCTCCGGCGGCGTGCCGTCGGTGATCAGGGACGGATTGGCGATCGCCTCGTAGCGCAGCTTGTCGCAGGCATCCGACGCGTTCGAGATCAACTCGCGCAGGAAGATATCGGTCTCGGAATAGACCGAATGCACCATCAGATGCAGCAATTCGGCAACCTCGGCCTGGAACGGCTGGGATTCGGCAGCGGCAGTTGTGGTCATGCGGAAACTCGGACAATCGGTAAGTGGCGGGAAAGCCCTGATATAGCGCGATCGCGCCGCGAGGCAAGGTTGCCAAAAGCGGCCGGAACCGTCAGTCCGAGATTGCCGCGATATAGCGCTGCACCGAACGGTCGAACGCCGCCTTGGCGTCGGAGGCGATGTTCTTGCCCCACCACGCGCCGTAGATCCGATCATAGGCCAGCGGCTCGACCGCCCGCGCGACGCGGCGGACCGCCGGTGCGTTCAGCGGGATATAATTCGGGTAGGAATACATGAAGCTGACCGAGCGGCGGTCCATCGCCACCATCGCGATATCGCCGGTCAAGAGCGCACCACGCCCGTCGGCGCCCTTGCGCCAATGCAGCATGGTGGCGCCGGCGAAATGCCCGCCGCCGCGCACCAGCAGGATGTCGTCGGAGATGCGATGGCTGTCGCCCTGCCACGGCACGATCGACGGATAAGGCCGCGTCACCCATTGCGCGTCGTCGCCGTGCAGATAGACCGGGGCATTGTCGAACGCCGCGCTCCAGTCGGCGACCGCGCCATAATAATGCGGATGCGAGATCGCGATCGCCTTCAGGCCGCCGATCGATCTGACATGCGCGATCGCCTCCGCCGTCGCCAGCGGCACGCAATCCCACATCACGCAGCCGCCGCGGTCCGGCACCAGCAGCGCGCGCTGCCCGATTGCAAAGGACGGTTCGAGCGCGATCCCGACGAGACCGAGATCGTCGCGCCAGACCAGCTTGTGGCGCTGCGCGAGCTCCTCGCGCGTCAGCCACGCCTGCCCCTTCCAGTTCACATATTGCCGGTCGTCCTCGCAGATCGGGCAAGCCGGCGGTGGCGCCGCGGTTTCGGGAAATTGCGCGCCGCATTGTTCGCAGGTCCACAGAGGCATTGGCAGCGCCCTCGTTGCGATGAAGCCGGTCTCCTGATCTACGTCAGCGACACGCGGCGTTCAATGCCGGCGCCCCAGTTCCATCTGCATCTCCGCCGGTGCTACGCCGAACTTCCTGCGAAACGAACGGTGGAAATAAGAGAGATCGTTGAAGCCGGCCGTGTAGGCGATGTCGCTGACCTTGCGGCCGGCGCCCTCTTCGTGCAGCAGCAACCGGCGCGCCAGCAGCAGGCGCTGATCGAGGACGAACTCCGAGAACGTCGTCCCTGCGGACGCGAACAGGCGTTGCGCCTGGCGGGTGCTGAGCGCATTCGCCTTTGCTACGGCCTCGATCGTGAGCTTGCCGTTGTCGAGATTCTTCAGGACATCGGCCTTCATCAGATCGAGCCGCGCCTTCGCCATGCCGTCCCGTGCCGCCAGTTCCTTCCTCTCGGCACTGCTGCCGAGAGCAAGACCCACCAGGTCAGCGAGATGGTGCGCCGCTGCCCGCTGGCCAGGCACGTCCAGATCGCCGGCAAGCTCGGTGCAGAGCGCGGAATAGCGCTCGATCATCGCGCCCAAGGCCGGCTCGCGCCCGAGCACCCGCGCCAGCTGCGTCTCCGCCGAGGGTGCGATCTGGAGCAGCAGGCGCCGCGGAAACCGCGTCGTCGTAAAGCTGCCCGACCGGGTGAGATCGGCGGTGCCGACGATATTCATTTCGGTGAGGCACATCTGGCCGCGCTGAAGCTCGATCGCCTTGCCTGCTTGCGTGACCTGCACCGTGCCGCGCGTCGCAAAGATCAGGACAAGATCGTCGCAGCCGTCATTCAGAAGCGCGCGGGTGCGGGCGAAGCGGGCCGAGCCGCCGCGCGGCGTCGCGATGGCGACCGTATGCAGCAGCGTGAACTCATTGTGGCAGTCGATGTGGTTGTCGTCGGTCGGTCCGACGTCGAGCCGGCAGAAGCCGCGGCAAATCCCTTCGCGCCATGCCTCATAGGCCGGCCCTTTCGCCAGCCCATGATGGAAGATCGAGAACCGGTTGGTCACCTGTGTCTCGGACATGATCCGTGCTCCGAACGCCCGATCGATCAAGGCTGACACGATCGATCGCTTGCTGCCCGATATGCGCATGTCGTGTGCGCACGTCGTTCCTGTCCCTACGCTTGGCGCGACGGTCCACGACTCCGGCGAGGAGCCTGATAACACTGCGCCGATTGCCGGTAAAGCTATTCACGAGATGCAACCCTATGATGCGAAGTGCGAAAGCCGGGAATAAAACGGCGCAGCAGTTTCGCGACGCGGCGCTGCCGTGTCTCGACGATGCCTATGCGTTCGCTCAAGTGCTGATGCGGACCGAGGCGGACGCCGAACTGGCCGTGCAGGACTGTTATCTGCGCGCATCGCGTGAGTTCGACAGCTTTCGCGGCCCGGCCGTCAGGCCATGGCTGCTCGCGATCCTCAAAGCCGTCTGCCAGGAGAGTCTCGGCCGAAAACTCGCCGGCGAAAATGCAACGGCGGAACGGCGTGACGGCGCAACAATCCGGCAACTGGTCGACGACCTGCCAGCCCCGCTCGGCGAAGTCATCGCCTTGCGCGAGTTGATCGATCTCTCCTACAAGGAGATCGCCGAGGTCACCGGCGTCCCCATCACCACCGTGATGTCGCGCATCGCGGAGGCGCGCGCCCTGCTGCTCGCGGCGCGGCGCGCGACGAACGAAGCCGCGCAGGTAAAGCCAGCAGGCGCCTCAAAACCGGCGGTCTACCGCGCGAACGCCTGTTGAACCGCCGACGGCTCGGTGATGCCGTTCGCGATCAGAAGCTCAAGCAACACGCGCGCCTTCTGCGGGTTGAGATCGAGCGAGACCGCAAAGCCGAGCTTGTCATCCTCGACCTCGACGTTGCGGTTCACGAAACCTGAACCGACCCGGCTCGAACGCACCACCACGACGCCCTGCTTCGCCGCGGCCGCCAGCGCATCGATCGCGCCCTTCGATGAATTGCCGTCGCCGACGCCGGCCAGCACGATGCCCTTGGCGCCGCGCTTGACCGCATCCTCGACCTCAGCGGCGTCCATGTTGGCGTGCGAATAGATGATGTCGACACGCGGCAATGGCGGCGCATCCGGCAATTTCAGCTTCGCACCCTTGGCCGGAACAGCCGGCTGCAGGAAACGCAGCGCGCCGGTGTCGACATAGCCGACCGGGCCGGCATCGGGCGAACGGAAGGTCTCGACGCTGGTGGTATTGGTCTTCTGCACCCAGCGCGCGGCATGGATGGTGTCGTTCAGCACCACGAGCACGCCACGACCGCGGGATTCCGGCGCGGACGCAACCCGCATCGCCTCATAGAGATTGGCCGGACCATCGGCGCCGATCGCGGTCGAGGGCCGCATCGATCCGACCAGCACGACCGGCATGTCGGTGTCGAGCACGTTTTGCAGGAAGAACGCGGTCTCCTCCATCGTGTCGGTGCCGTGCGTGATGACGACGCCGTCGACCTCCTTGCTGTCGATCGCGGTGCGGATGCGCTTGACGAGATCGAACCACACCTTGTCGTTCATGTCCTGCGAGCCGATCGACGAGATCTGCTCGGCCGAGATCTGGGAGAGCTTGTCGATGCCCGGGATCGCCGCGATCAGGTTGGCCGCACTGACCTTGCCTGAGTCATAGGCGTTGCCGGCGCGGGCATTGGCCTGCCCCGCGATGGTGCCGCCGGTACCGAGCACGAGCACGCGGGCCAGCGTGGTGCCGGTCGCCTGTTGTGCCGATACCGGCGAGGTAAGCCCGATCGTGAGGGCTGCTGCGAGGCCGAGGAAGAGCCGAACGGAATAATTGGATTGAAACGAACGTGGCATGATCTTCTCCCCAAAGCGACAGGTCGCCAGTCCACAACTCGTGGTTTTGTCCCGTAACAAGTGGACAAAGTTGCGGCGGAAGATGCGATGGTCGGAAGGCGGGTTGAAGCGTTTAGTGAGCTCCAGACGCGTTGCGCAGCTCGATCTCCGTTCCGACGGCTCGCCAGATCGAACGATCGACGAACAGCACCCGATCCTCGGCATGGGCGAGCAGCCTTGCAATATCCAGCGCGTGCAGGCGCGCATTGATGGTGTGCAGCACCGCGCCCATGCAGGGCACGGCGAGATAAAGCTCGAGGTGACGGTGCGAGTTCCAGGCCAGCGTGGCGACGCGCATGCCGCGCTCGACGCCGCTCTCTGCGAGGAAGTTGGCGAGCTGGCCCGCGCGGCCGAGCAGCTCCGCGTAGCCGATGACGTGGATGCGGTCGCAATACCGCGTCGTCACCGTCTTGTTCGGATAGAGATCCGCGACCCGTTCCCTCACCAGATTGAGGGTGAGTGGGACCTGCTGCATCAAGCCTGCGAGCATGCCGTATTCTCCGGAACTTCCGCAAAACCTTGACATCTGCCGGGAGGCGGCGCAACATTTTTCGAATATTATTCGACTTTTGGTGCACCATGCATTTTGAGCTTCCCGACGATCTCCGCGTTCTGCAAGACCGGGTGCGCGAATTCGTGCGCAGCGAGCTGCAGCCGCACGATGCCGCGATCGAGGCAACCGGCGAGGTGCCGGACAGCGCCATGGCCGGCCTGCGCAGGATGGGATTGTTCGGCACCAACACGCCGAAGCAATTCGGCGGCCTCGGCCTCTCGATGCTGGGCAGCTGCATCGCGATCGAGGAGCTCGCGAAGGCGCACACCGCCTTCTACTATCTGAGCGGAGTCAACGTTCACATCGGCTCGAAGGCGATCGAGTTCTTCGCGCTGCCGGCGGTTCGCGACCGATGGCTGCCGGAGCTCGCCAGCGGACGGGTGATCGGCGCGTTCGCGCTGACCGAGCCGAATGCCGGATCCGATGCCGTCCGGATCCAGACCCGGGCGCGGCGGGACGGCGATCATTACGTGCTCGACGGCCGCAAGACCTACATCACCAATGCGCCCGCGGCCGGCGTTTTCACGGTGTTCGCCACGCTCGATCCGTCCGCCGGCGCCAAGGGCATCGCGGCCTTTGTCGTCGACGCAAAGACGCCGGGTCTTGCCATCGGCCGCCTGGTCGAGATGGCCGCCGGGCGCGGCTCGGAGCACGCCGAAGTGATCTTCGAGGATTGCCGTGTTCCGCGCGAGAATCTGCTGGGACAGGAGGGCGAAGGATTCGCCATCGCGATGCGGTGCCTGGATGCCGGGCGCACCCATTGGGGCGCCTATTGCGTCGGCGCGGCGAGCCAGCTGCTGGACTACGCCCTCGACCATGTCTCGGAGCGCGAGGCATTCGGGCGCAAGCTGCGCGACCATCAGGGCCTCGAGTGGCAGATCGCCGACATGGCGAGTTCGCTGCATGCCGCGCGCCTTGTCGCCTATGAGGCAGCGTGGCGCTACGACCAGGGCGATGCCGCCGCCCGCACCGCCGCGGCCGCGCTCTCCAAATATACCGGCGCCGACATGGTGCAGCGCGTCGCCGACACGACCATGCAGCTGTTCGGTGGTGCCGGCTATTCCAGGGACCTGCCGATCGAGCGCATCTGGCGGGAAACACGGGTGGTCCGCATTCTGGACGGCACCTCCGAGATCATGCGTCAGATCATTGCCCGCGATGCATTCCGTCGCCATGAACGGCGGAACACGCCGGTGTGATGGCAATCCTACGCTGTATCCCGTTGCAATAGCGCTTGTGTTCCGGTCCCGCTGCCTTACTGTTTTTTCCCGGACGCGTGGAGACGAAAGTGGCTTCGGGGACGACACTCAAGCTCAAGCAGCAACGCAGCCGCGACCGGCGCGAGCAGATCCTCACGGCGGCCACCAAGCTGTTCGGCCAAAAAGGCATCGACGGCACCTCGCTCACCGAGATCGCCGCCGCGGCGAAAGTACCGCTCTCCAGCATCTATGATTATTTCGAGGACAAGCGCGCGCTGGTGCTCGATGTGCCCGAGGGCAATTTCGAGGCGCTGTATCAGAAGACCGAGCCGCTGCTGGTCAAGGGTGGCGATCCCGTCGAGCAGCTCCGCATCATCTTCCTGACCAACTTCCAGTACATCAAGGACAACCCGAGCTGGGGCCGGGTGTTCTTCCTCGAGATCTGGCCGAGCGTGCTTGCCGCCGAGCCGCGGATCAAGAAGGCGGTCGACAGATACGCGCTGCGCTATGTGCAGCTGATCAGGCAGGCGAGCCGCGCCGGCACCTATCGCCGCAATCTCGATCCCTACACCGCGATGTCGCTGATGATGGGCGGGATGTGCCACCTCACCGCGGTCTGGCTGCTTTACGGCCGCAAATACGATCTGGTGAAGAAGGGCAAGGCGCTGTTCACCACGCTGCATAACGGGTTCGTGCAGCGTTAGCTGCGCCGGTTCGCGACCGGTTCTCGTGGGATAGGTTTCGCTTCGCTCTACCCATCCTACGCACCGTCCGCCGGCGCGGTTCGCGGCGCGAACGATTTGATCCAAATTCATCGTGGTTCGGCAGTGTTGCCTGCCACCTTTTCCGAAAACCAATACACAGCCGTCGAAATCCTGTTCTAGTATGACGCGGAGGGCGACCCGCGACCGGACATGCGGGCACTGGGATGGGAGCGAACCGATGGACGTCAAGGCTGTTCTGCCGCCCCGTGGCCGCGATTATCGCCTGGATCTGCTGCGCGGTTTCGCCAACTGGGCGATCTATCTCGATCATATTCCGAACAACGCGGTGAACTGGATCACGCAGAAGAATTTCGGCTTCAGCGACGCGGCCGATCTGTTCGTGTTCATCTCCGGCTACACCGCATCCTTCGTCTATGCGCGCATGATGCTCGAGCGCGGCACCGTGATCGGCGCCACCCGCCTGATCAAGCGCGCCTGGCAGATCTATGTCGCGCATGTCCTGCTGTTCGTGATCTACATCGCCGAGATCGGCTATCTCTCCCAGCGCTATCACGACCCCAACCTGCAGAACGAGTTCAACGTCGCGGGCTTCATGCACAATCCGGCCGAGACGCTCTATCAGGGCCTGATCCTGGCGTTCAAGCCGGTCAACATGGACGTGCTGCCGCTCTACATCGCGTTGATGCTGTGCTATCCGCTGGTGCTGTGGGCGATGCTGCGCAAGCTCAATCTGACGCTGCTGGCCTCGTTCCTGCTCTATCTCGCGGCGCGGCAATTCGGCTGGAACCTGCCGGCCTATCCGTCAGGCTCATGGTACTTCAATCCGTTCTGCTGGCAGTTCCTGTTCGTGTTCGGCGGTTGGTTCGCGCTTGGCGGCGCGAGCGAATCGATCACATTCATCCGCTCGCGCGCCTTCCTTTGGCTCGGCGGCGCCTATCTGCTGTTTGCGTTGGTCATGACCTTGGCGGGCCGCTTCCCGGAGCTCGGACAGGCGATGCCGGCCTGGCTCTATGACGCGTTCAATCCGAACGACAAGACCAACCTCGCGCCCTATCGCGTCCTGCACTTCATCGTCCTCGCCTTCTTCGTCACCCGCTTCCTGCCGCGCGAATGGCCCGGATATGAATGGCCGATCTTCCAGCCGATGCTCAAATGCGGCCAGCAGTCGCTCGAAGTGTTCTGCACCGGCGTCTTCCTCGCGGTCATCGCGCATGTGCTGCTGGTCGAGGTCTCCGGCAGCATCTGGATGCAGATCGCGGTCAGCATTGTCGGCATCGTGCTGATGACCGCACTCGCCTACTACCGCTCCTGGTCGAAGAAGGTCGACAAGGCGCCCGCGAAGGTACCTGCGGCTGCGCAGGCGCCGGTGACCGCGAAGCCGGCGGAATAAGCCACCTCTTGACGCGACGGCGCGCGGCCGAAGCCGCACGTAACGCGCAAAGTAGCCTGCTATTTCGCCAGCGGCTTGCCGGCCGTCTCCGGCGCCAGGGCGATCAACGGCAGGCCGACCACATAGATCAGCGACAGCATCGAAATCGCCAGCGGGAAGCTGCCGGTGCGGGCGGCGAGCGCGCCGATCAGGGTCGGGCCGGCTGCGCCGAGCACACGGCCCATGCTGAAGGCGAAGCCGGAGCCCGAGCCGCGCAGCGCCGACGGAAACATCTCCGGCAGCCAAATCGTGAACAGGCCGAACACGCCATTGGTGAAGAAGCCGAGCACCGGCAGCAGCACCATGAACAGCGTCAGGCTGTCGAGCCATTCGATTGCGACCTCATAGGAGACCACGACGGAGATCAGCCCGCCGATGAAGAACAGCACCGCGGTGCGGCGCCGGCTGCCGAGCCAGGTGGTGAGCCATGGCACAAGGAGGCAGCCGATCAGCGTGCCGACATTGGTGATCAGCCCGGCCACCGCGCCCATCTCCTGCGCGTGCGCGGGCGTCGCGCCCGCGGCGACCAGCTTGGTCGAGATCACGGTCGGGGCCCAGAAGTTCGACGACCACAGGCCGAAGATGATGCAGGCCATCATCAGCGCCGCGGCCCAGGTGGTGCGCGCCTGGTCGCCGGCAAACAAGGCCGCGACCGACGGCTGCTCGCGCGCAGCGCTGCGCTCGGGTTCGGGAATGTTGCTGCGCAGATACGCGATCAGGAGCGCGGGCAGAATGCCGAGCAGGAACATGCCGCGCCAGCCGAGCGTGCTGCCGATCGCAAGCGTCACGGCGGCGGCGAGGAACAGACCGGTCGGCGTTGCCGTGTGCAGCCATCCCGCGAGCCGCACCCGCGTATTCTCCGGCACCGATTCCTGCAGCAGCGGCGTGCCCGCGGCCCATTCGCCGCCGATGCCGAAGCCGGCAACAAAACGAAACAATGCGAACATCACGATACCGGTCGCAAGCCCGCACAGCGCCGTGAACAGCGAGTAGACCAGCACCGTCCAGCACATGATCCGGACGCGCCCGTAACGGTCCGCGGCCCAGCCCCAGACCATCGAGCAGGCCCAGCCCAGCATGAAGATCGAGAACAACAGCCCGCCATAGATGCCGATATTGGCCTTGCTCGGCTCGATGCCGCTGGCCGGCAGCAATTCGCTCAGCGCGCCGACCAGGATGTAAGCGTACATCGAGGAATCGAAGCCATCGAGCATCCAGCCGAACCAGGTCGCCCAAAACACTTTTCGCGGCGACACTGCGCCAGGCGCCGCGACCGACAGCGCAAGTGTATCGACGGTGCTCTCAGTCATGTTTCCTCGCACGTTTCTTTTGTGCGCGGACTATGCCGAGGTTTGCGCGACGGGACATCTCCGGCAAACGGGACGGAGGTATCCGACACAAGAATAGCGACGCCGATCACATCGGCGTCACCGCGAGAACGCTAACGCGTGTTGCCCTGGGACGAACGCGCGGCGGCTGCGCCGTTGCAACCGGCGGACGCGCCGGCGTCTTGCGCAGCTTCGCCGCCCGGATAGAGCATTCCCGGCGTGATTACGGCGGCATCTGCCAATGCGCACGCCACGCCGCGCGAGCGTGTTTCGGCATGTGTCTGGGGAACGTCTCACTTTTGATAGATCTTGAGCGTTTCAATCATCTGCTTGAGCTCGGCAACATATTTATCGGCGTAATCCTTGTGGACCGACAAGGTGACGAGAATGCCGAGCTCGGATGTATTGGTGGCGAGATAGTAGGTGTCGAAGTTTGCCAGTTCGGAGCCGGAATGCAGCGCCTCGACCCATTGGTGCGAACCGATCACGTTGCGCTTTACAAACCGGATGTCGGACAGCTTGCCAGCGCTTTCGTCCCCGATCCGTTGCCTTTGCTTTAGATGGTCCTCGTAGGCCTGCAGATTGTCCTGCTCGTTGCGTTCCTTCATGGCGATGATCGCGATTGCCGCACGGGGAGGCTTGCCGGGCGGGGAGCAGACGAACTCAGTGTCGTCTTGTTCGCACCACCAGCCGTGTGCCAGCTCCATGTCGAGCGCCGCGGCCCGGAAGACGTCTCGCTGCGGCGCGACCAGGATACGCGAGGCTGAATATCCGGCGCCACCGAGCACTGTCGCGCTCACCACAAACGATGCCAGCATCGCGGTGACAAGGCGCGCGCTGCCGGGGATATCCATCGTCAACTCCCCTGCTGCTCGATCCAGCGCTTGAGATCGGCGGCACGCTGCTTGAGGCCGGCCCCCGCCTTGGAGCCGGCGACCGCGTCGATGGTGTTGAGGGCCGCCTGTTTGGCATCTGCGGCAGCGGCGGCATTTCCGCGCTTGCGCTCAATCAGGACAAGGTATGCCTGCGCGATCGCCACCTCGTACGCGACAGATGCGTCCGCGGCCTTGCCGTCACCGGATGAGCCGGCACCGACCGCAAGCTTGAACTGCTCGGCCGCGGGATCGAGCCGATCCAGCGCGGCATATTGCTGGCCCGCCAGCCGGAACAGGCGCACCCGCCATCCGACGAGCTGATAATCCTCGGTGCGACCGTCGGACCTGCGGGCGTCGAGCAAACGCTTCAACGCATCGGCACCTGCGTCGTAGCTGTCCGCCGCCTCCTGGTGGCGATTTGCGGCGACGTGCAGGTCGCCCGTCTGGCCCAGCGCCTCGGCCTCGAACCGGATGAACTGAGCGCGCCCATCATGCTCCTTGCCGAGCCGCCTGGAATCATCGAGCAGATCGGCAAAAGCGCGGCCGGCGCCATCCATATCCTTTTGCCGCACCAGATATTCGGCATAGGCCTGCCGGGCCTGCAGGAGTGCCAGCGCCGAATCGATGCGCGCGCGGCCCTGATGACTGAGCGCCGCGCGCTCGATGGCGTCGCCGAATTCCTTCCGCGCCTCCTTGTCTTCGTGAAGCGCTTCACGGTGGGCGCCGCGCTCGAGCCGACAGGTCACGATCCCGTTGATCGGAGGATCGCTCGCTGTCCCTTGATCCGCCTTGTCGAGCAGATCGCAACCGCGGCCGATGATGAGCCGGCGTGTCCGCAAGGTGTCGGCATCGTCGGCTCTCAGATTGGCCGCCTCGCCAATCATGCTGGAAGCCGCGAACATGCTGTCATCGTTGGCGCGGATGGCCTTGTACTGATTGATCAAGGCCAGCACGCTAAGACCACCAACGGCGACAAGCGTTCCCAGGGTTGCGCCCGCGACCGCGCCTAACTGCGTCTGCTGCCGCCTCTCCTCTTCTTGCCGGAGCCGGGGCATCTCCTCCGGCGGTATGTTGAGCAGGGGCGCGACGATCTTCAGCTTTTCCGCGCTCAGGCGGACCACCCGCGAGAAGCTCAGGAACCACAGTGGTCCCGCGCCTCTCAGATCGACGATCTCGATGTTCGGGAAGGTTTCCTTCAAGCCTCCGGGCAGCGGGCCGTCGAAGTCGCCTGCGCCTCTGGCCACGATGACATTGCCGGCGCCAGGACCAGCGGTGAAATCCCTGATCTCGCGCTCGATCCAGTCTTCGACGCCGCCCGGCCGCCGCATCGCGTCCGGCGTCGCCACCACGATCAGGTATCGCGAGGAGAGCAGCGCCGGCTTGATGCTTTGCTGGTAGAAGTCGCTGGTGCCGCGCTCATAGGCCGTATCGAGATAGACGCGCAGTTTCTTCGCATAGGCGCCGCGCAGCACTGCGGGAAGGCGAAAGCCGACAAGCGTGCGCCTGAGCCACCGTGCAACGGCAATTCCGTCGGAGCGGCGGTAGGAAATGAATGCGTCATAGTTGAACTCAGACATCGAGTTCGACGGGCTGATTGAATGGGAGCAGGTCCGAACCGGGCCGGATCGCGCAGCTGAACAGGAACTTGTTCGAAAAAATCTACATCAGACACGCAAGCTAAACACGTTGTAGTGGCTCGATCAATCTCCATCTCGTCAAGCGAGCATCGGCATTGTCCGCCTCCCGGCCGCGCCTGGGGATGATGGTGCGGTTCGCTCGACGCGGCGCGATCAGCTTGTTAAGCCGCCTCTCCGCAAGGACAATTTGAGTCGGGACATGACCGTAGCGATCGAGATGGGACAAACGACGGCCGGCGCTTCGGCGGCCATCGACCTCGAGGAGCTATTGGCGACACGCCTCCTGGTGCAGGGCAATTCGGGTTCCGGCAAATCCCATCTGCTGCGCCGGCTGCTGGAACAGAGCGCTCCCTGGGTGCAGCAGACCATCATCGATCCGGAAGGTGATTTCGTCACCCTGGCGGAACGATTCGGCCACCTCGTCATCGACGCCGAGGACCACACCGAGCGCAGCCTGCAGGTCGCCGGCGAGCGCGTGCGCATCCATCGCGTCTCCACGGTGCTCAATCTCGAAGGGCTCGACGCCGAGAACCAGATGCGGCGCGCCGCAGCGTTCCTCGGCGGGCTGTTCGACGTCGCCCGCGACCACTGGTATCCGATGCTGGTGGTGGTGGACGAGGCGCAGCTGTTCGCGCCGGCGGTCGCGGGCGAAGTGTCCGACGAGGCGCGCAAGCTTTCGCTCGGCGCCATGACCAATTTGATGTGCCGCGGCCGCAAGCGCGGGCTTGCCGGGATCATCGCGACCCAGCGGCTGGCGAAGCTCGCCAAGAATGTCGCGGCCGAAGCGTCAAACTTCCTAATGGGCCGCACCTTCCTCGATATCGACATGGCGCGCGCCGCCGACCTGCTCGGCATGGAACGGCGGCAGGCGGAAGCCTTTCGCGACCTCGAGCGCGGACAATTCATGGCGCTCGGACCCGCACTGTCCCGCCGTCCGCTGGGGTTGCGCATCGGTCCGACCGACACCCAGCCGCGCAACGCGGCGCCGCGGTTGATGCCGCTGCCTGAAGCGGCACTGGAGGACGCACGCGCGATCATCCTGGCCGCTCCGCCGCCGGAAGCGGTGCGGCCGCAGCGCCGGGCGCCGTCGCCGGATCTGCTCAGCCAGTTGATGGCCGCCAAGCAGCCGGCACCTGAGCCAGATCCCGAAGCTGCGGAGCCACCGCCGAGCGCCGAGCAATTGGCCGAGCGGCGTGAGCGGCTGGACCGTATCCTGCGCGCCATCCTCGCCGAGCCCGACGCCGGCTTCCGCGCCATCGGCGCGCTCTATCAGGAGTTCGTGGTCCGCTGCCGGATCGAGGGTCTCGGTGCCGTTGTGCCGGAGCTGACCGATTTCCGCCGGATGCTGACGCGCGCCCGCGCCGGGCTCGGCACCGAGATGGCGGACGACGACGTCTGGCAGGATGTCTCGCTGCGTGCTTCGCTCCTGCCCGAGGACATGCAGGGCGTCTTCATGATGATCGCCCGCGCCGCGAAGGAGGGCTGGCCTTGCCCGAGCGATGCCGCGATCGCTCGCGCCTACGGCACGCATTCGCTGCGCCGCGCCCGGCATCTTCTGACCTACATCGAGGAACAAGGCCTGATCGTCTGCCAGCTCGACGGTGCCGGCCGGCGGATCGTGACCCTCGTCGAGCTCGCCTGGGCCACGGCCGCGGCCGACCCGAATGTGGACGACCAGGCGACAGAGGCGGCTTGCAACAGCTCGTTGCCGTGATCAGGCGCCGGGCAACCAGGCGTTCGGTGTTGCGCAACATCGCGGAAGCGCTGCAAGGCAAGAAAAAGGCCCGCCTGGAGGCGGGCCTGTTCATCTTTGCCGGTTGATCGATTTTGGTTGCGGAGGGCCCGTAACAGGCCCTCCACAGCCGCCCTATCTCAAGCCCTTACGCATGCTGCGGCTGCGCAAGCTGACTGACTTGCATCGCCGGCGGATCGACAACCGAGGTACCGCCATGGCCGTCGCTCGAGGCCGTGAATGTGGAAGCCATGTAGTTGCCCAGCAGCGCAATACTGGCGGTGACAGTGCCGTCCGTCACCGTGAGCGTTCCGTGCGTGCTGTCACCGCTGAAGGTCGGCGTCTGAACGGTCGCGAAATTGATATTCGCGAAATCGATCGCGTCCGAACCGGTCATCCCGGCGACGGTTCCGGTGAAGCTCGCGGAATTGTCGAGCTTCAGCGTCCCCGTGCTGCCCAGGAACGTAACGGCGGCGTTCGAAGCCCCCGTCAATTCCAGGGTCGTGCCTGCTGCGATGGTGGCGCTGCTGGGGCTCTCTCCCGTTACGTTGAAAGGCTGCCAGACACCCCACGCACTGCCATCATACGCCCGGATCCAGAGTTGGTCGGTGCCGGAGCCGGCCTGATAGGTCGTCTGGGCAAGTTGTGCCGAAGTGACGTCGATCTCCGTATTCGCGGACTGGTTCACTCCGTTGACGTTCCAACGCCCGTTCGTGTTGGAATCCCACAACGCATATTTCGTTATGGTATCGCCATCCGCGTCCGTCGCGCTGACCAGGCTCGAAGCCGCGAAGACCTGCCCCGAGACCGTCGTTACGTTTGAGACCGCGACTGTCGGCGCCTGGTTCGTTGCGGTGGCCGTGAAGCTCTTCCAGGAACTCCACATGCTGCCGTCATTGGCCTTAACCCAGAGCGTATCCGATGGCGAGCCACCGGGTCCGAACACGTAGCTCACCTGTGACAGGTTCGCCGCGCTCACATCGATCTCGGTGTTGGCGGCCTGGGCGACACCGTTCACCACCCAGTGGCCGTTTCCTCCGGTGTCCCAGAAGGCGTACTGGGTGATCGTATCGTTGCCGACACCATCACGAACTATCAGGTATGGGATTCGACGGTGGATGCGAGCAGCGGGTACTGGGTGGTCGGGGGAGTCGCCCAAGGCACCAATGCCGCCATCAATGTCACGGCAGCTCAGCTCTCGAGCACAAGCTTTCAAAGCGGCTCGGGTTCGGACGATCTCTGGGTGAGGGCTTACGACGGTTTTGCCTGGGGGGCGTGGAAGGAATTTCACGTCACCGCACCGGTTGACAGCGCTCCCGTCGTGACGGCGTCCGACTTCCACGCGACGGCCAATCAGAGCGTGGCCGCATTAAGCCTGTTTTCAGTCACGGATGCCGACGGCGACAGTATGGCACAGTACCAATTCTGGGATTCGACGCCGTCGGCAAGCAGCGGCCACTGGAGCATTGGCGGGACTGCGCAGCCCACCGGCACCGCCATCAACGTCAGCGCGGCTCAAATTGCCAGCACGACATTCCAGGGCGGCACCGTGCCTGACGACCTCTGGGTTCGCGCCAGCGATGGCATCAGCTGGAGTGCGTGGCACGAATTCCATTTCATCGTCTAGGGAGCGGCCCGCGTTGCGGAAACGCCGCGATCTGGGCCCAATCAGTCGACGACACGAGGTCCGATTGTCCTCCAAAACAAAAATGGCCCGCGAAATGCGGGCCATTTTATTGGAACCGGTTGGTCCGGATTTTGGTTGCGGGAGCTGCAAACACCGATTCCGGTGTGCGTAGTGATCTGACGAAGCCGCGGGCGGAATTCGCCAGTCCGGACCCGGGGGAGGCTCGCTTGCGCGCGACTCTCAATGGCGAGGGAAGCGCGGGCCGTCCCCATCCTGTCATCCAGCGAAAACGACGACCATGACCGATCCCCAGGTTGTCAGCAGAATATTGGAGATCGGATAGGCGGGCGTGTAGCCAAGCACCACCACAGAGCTGCCCGAGCGCTCCTGAATGGCAGCCATCGCGGCCGTGACCGTCTGTGCTCCGGTCAGTGCACCGAGCAAGAGGATCGAGTTCATGCGCAACACGAAATGGCCGAAGCAGAAGCCGACGATCTGCGGCAACAGGGTGACGATCATGCCGCCCAGCAGCAGCCCGATACCCGACTCGCGTATCGCGGAAAGGAAGATCGGCCCGGCATGAATCCCGGTCAGGCCGACGAACGCAGCCAGTCCGAGTGACGTCATCAGGCTGATGGCGCCGTCGGGGATCCGGCCGAAATACGGCAGACGTGTGCGGAGATAGCCGACCAGAAGTCCGGCGAGCAGCGTACCGACGCTGGTGCTCAGCGAGATCGTGACGCCACCGACCGAAAAACTCACGAGAACGCCAAGCAGGCCGCCGAGGAAAATCGCGAGCCCGAGCACCACGAAATCGATCGTGGTACTCGGCGCAACGATGACGCCGATGCTCTTGGCCGCATTCTGCACCACAGTCTCAGGACCCACGATGCGCAGCATATCGCCGCGCTCCAGAACCGTGCCGGCAGCGATCGGAAGCGCTTCATCGCCCCGGCTCACGGAGCGCAGATAAAGGCCGCGCGTCCAGTCTTGTTCCGACGCCTGCTGGAGACTGCTGCCTGCGAGCTTCGCGTTGATCAGGAATACGTCTGCCGAGATCAGTGGGATATCGAGGAGCTCCCGGTCCTCCACCTCCTCCCCGCGCGGTCCGATCAGTTCGACGATGATCTGGCGTGGCGCCGACAGCGCGATCACGTCGCCTGCCGCGAGCAGCGTTGCAGGCTCCGCCTCGAGGATGCGCTCGCCGCGACGGATACGGTGGATAAATACACGTTGCCCGGGCACGCGAGCTTCGGCGGCCGCAACTGTCAGCCCGACGATCGCAGCGTGAGCGTCCAGCCGGTAGGCGCGCAGTTCGAACTTGCGCCAGGCCGACGCAAGGCCGGGCTTGGCGCGCGTGATGCCAAGGGTCTGCTCCAGTTTGAGCGCCTCCGCCTTCAGATCGATTTTCAGCAGCGCCGGAACGACGATCGTGCAGAACGTGATCACGCCGGCATAGCCGAAGATGTAGCAGACCGCATCCGCCACCGCGATGTGCGAGACAAACAACGCGCGCTGTGCCTCGGACACTGGCAGGGAATTGACCGCGTCGGTCGCCGTACCCATTGCAGCGCTCTGGCTGAGCGCGCCCGACATGAGCCCGGCGGCGAAGCCGGGGTCGAGCCGCAGCACGCGTGCCACGACGATCGCCGCCGCAAGGCCGGTGAGGCTCACGACAACGGCCATCAGCATCGGCTTCAGCCCGTCGCGCTTCATCGCCAGCACGAATTGCGGACCGACTGAATACCCGACCCCGAACAGGAACAGCAGGAACAGGAACGATTTGGTCATGCTTGAGACGGGCACATGCGCGAAATCGCCGACCGCGAGTCCTGCGAACAGCGCGCCTGTCACCGGGCCAAGGCTGAAGGCGCCGATCCTGAAGCTCCCGATCCAGTAGCCCGCCGCGATCACCAGGAACAGCGCGAGCTCCGGATAACGAACGAGAAATTGCGCCAGCCAGGTCAACATCGTCTCAACACGGTCCCGCGCCGCGGCTATGTCATCATCATCACCAGCACCATGCCCCAGATCGTCAGCAGCGTGTTTCCGACCGCGTAGGTGACGGTGTAGCCAAGACCGGGAATCTGGCTCTTCGCGCGGTCGTTGATCATGCCCAGCGAAGCGGTCGTGGTGCGCGCGCCGGAGCAGCATCCGAGCAGGATCGCGTCGTGGAAGCGGAACACGTATTTGCCGACAAACATCGCCAGGATCAGCGGCACGGTGGTCACGACGACGCCCCAAAGGAACAGGCTGAAGCCGAGCTTTTGCAGGCCGGCGACAAATCCCGGGCCCGAGGAGATTCCGACCACGGCAATGAAGACGTTCAGGCCGACCGAGTTCATGAACCATACGGTGGGTGACGGGATGCGGCCGAAGGTCGGATGCACGGACCGGAGCCAGCCGAAGAACAGGCCGGAGATCAGCGCGCCGCCGGAGGTGGACAGCGTCAGCGGCACGCTTCCGATCTTGTAGACGAACGCGCCGACAAGGGCGCCGATCGCGATCGCGGCGCCGATGAACGCGACGTCGGCAACGTCTGTCGCACGATCCGGCCGGCCCAGCAGCTTCGTGGTGGCGGCGACATCGGACGTGCGGCCGACCAAGGTGAGGATGTCGCCCCGATTGATCTTGGTGTTCGGCAGGATCGGAATCTCGGTCGCGATCGCGCCCCGGGCGATCCTGCGCAGGAATACGCCGCGAGCGCCCGGCTCCTTCGCCAGCTGCTCCAGCGTCTTGCCGTCGACGTCTTTGCTGGTCACGTAGACATCGACGCCTTCGATCGGAACTGCCAGCAGCTCGCGATCGTCAACCTCCTCGGCCTGCTCGCCGATCAGCTGCACCAGCACATCGCGGCGCCCGGCCACGGCGACGACATCGCCGGCATGAATCACGGTATCGGAGGTTGCCTCCACGATCTTTCCGCCCCGCTGAAGCCGGAGGACGAAGACGCGATGATCGGGAATCAGCGCCTCGGCCTGCTCGACCATCTTGCCGACGACCGGCCCACGCTCGCTGACGCGGTAGGCACGCAAATCGAACTGGTGCCAGGCCGTGCCCGGGCCGCCCAGCTCCTTCTTGCCGCCATGCTCCTCCTCGTATTTCTTGCATGCGGTCTCGAGATCGATCCCGAGCAGCGCGGGCCCGAGCAGCGCCAGCACGATCGCCGACCCAACCGTGCCGAAAATATAGGTCACGGCATAGGCGACCGGCATGGCATCGAGCAGCTTCTTGGCTTCGTCTGCGGGCAGACCAAGGCGATTGATGGCGTCGGTCGCGAGCCCCATCGACGCGGAAATCGTCTGCGAGCCGGCATAGAGCCCGATGGCCGATCCGACATCGTAACCGGCGAGCTTGGCGCCGAGATACGCGGACAGCAGACAGAAGACGCAGACCACCGCCGCGAAAACGGCCTGCGGGACGCCGTCCTGCGCGATGCCGCGCACGAATTGCGGTCCGACGCCGTAACCGATTGCAAACAGGAACATCAGAAAGAAGAACGGCTTCAGCGGCCCTGATATGGTGATTCCGATCTGGCCGATGATGACAGCGGCGACCAGTGTCGCGGTGACCGCGCCCAGTCCAAGACCCTTGTAGGTGAAGGAACCGAAATAGTAGCCCAGGGCCAGCGAGAGGAAGATCGCAATTTCGGGATAGGTGCGGAGCGTCTGGAAGAGCCAATCGATCATGATGTCACCCGTTCATGCTGTCCCGGGGCTTCGGCGTCCGCCCGCTTCGATCTCGTGCGGGGGTGGCCGAAAAGGGCGAGCAACCGTATCGGTCGACATCAGATGGCGGTTGGCGAGCAGGATGTTGATCTATGTCAACCGCAGCTGCGAGAGCCTTGCGATTTCATGATCTTGCCGACACCACGCGCGTGCCGCGCACATTGCATCGTGAGCGGCAATCCGTCGCAGCGATCGCATCGCTAGCGCGCGACCGTTGACATAGATCAAGGCTCGTCACCGGCCGCCGATCATGCTGCGCGCGATTGCGCGGGCAACAGAGCTGTCGCTTCCATTCCAACAGCTTGCATCGATCCGGGAGTGTCAAATGGCCGATCTACTGACCTTAAAGAAATTCGAGGCGCTGAGCCCCTTCGAGATCAAGGACGAACTGATCAACCTCGCGAAGAGCAATTCGAAGCGGAGCCAGATGCCTTTCCTGAACGCCGGGCGGGGCAATCCGAACTGGGTGGCGACGACGCCGCGCGAAGGTTTCTTCCTGCTCGGACAGTTCGCCATCACCGAGAGCAAGCGGGTGATGGAGCACCCGGCGGGAATCGGCGGCATGCCTCAGGCAAACGGCATCGCCGGCCGGTTCGAGGCCTGGCTCAAACAGCACAAGGACATGCCGGGCGCGAGCTTCCTGACCGAGATGCTGCCCTTTGCGGTCAAGAAGTTCGGCTTCGACCCGGACGCCTTCGTCCACGAGCTGGTGGATTCGATCATCGGCGACAATTATCCGGTGCCGGACCGCATGCTGGTGCACAACGAAAAGATCGTGCACGAATACCTGATGTGGGCGGTTTGCGGCGAGCCCCGGCCGGCCGGGAAATTCGACATCTATGCGGTCGAGGGCGGCACGGCGGCGATGTGCTACCTGTTCAAGTCGCTGAAGGCCAACCGGCTGCTGGTGCCGGGCGATACGATCGCGCTGGCGACGCCGATTTTCACGCCCTACATCGAGATGACGCACCTGGAAGACTACGACCTGAAGGTCGTTCAGATCAGGGCTCCGCAAGAGAACAAATTCCAGTTCACCGACGAGGAAATCAAGAAGCTGGAAGATCCGAAGATCAAGGCCTTCTTCGTGGTCAATCCGTCCAACCCTCCGGGGATGGCGTTGAGCAAGGAGACGGTTGCCAAGTTGGCCAATCTGGTCAAGACCAAGCGCCCCGACCTGATGATCCTCACCGACGATGTCTATGGCACCTTCGTACACGGCTTCCGTTCGCTGCTGGGCGAACTGCCGCACAACACCATCGGCGTCTACTCCTATTCGAAGTATTTCGGCTGCACGGGATGGCGGCTGGGGGCCATCGCCATCAACGAGGACAACATCTTCGACAAGATGATCGCCAAGCTTCCGGACGACGCCGTGAAGGCACTCGACAAGCGCTACGGGCCGCTCACGCTCGAACCGCGCAAGCTCAAGCTGATCGACCGCATCGTCGCCGACAGCCGCGACGTGGCGCTCAATCACACCGCGGGATTGTCGTTGCCGCAGCAGGTGATGATGAGCCTGTTCTCGCTCGCGGAGATGATGGACGTGAAAAAGGCCTATCAGGCGGCCTGCATGGAGATCGTCAACAAGCGCCTATGGTCGCTGCTCGACGGCCTCGGGCTGGCCGACAAGCTAAGCCCCAATCCGAACTACGATGCCTACTACGCCCTGATCGATTTCGAGTTCTGGGCCCGAAAGAACATCGGCGACGATGCGGTTGAATATCTGAAGAAGAACGTCCATCCGCTGGACCTCGCGTTCAGGCTGGCCGAAGCCCACGGGATCGTGCTGTTGAACGGCGGCGGATTCGATGCCCCGGAATGGTCGCTTCGCGTGTCGCTCGCGAACCTCGCTGACGATGTCTATGACGACATCGGACGCGGCGTTCGGACGATCGCCAGAGGCTATCGCGACGCCTACGAAGCAGCGAAGGGCGGAGCCGCAAAGCGCTGACAGCGGCGCTTGCCGCGCATCGAGCGTCTGATCCGGCAGGGCTGAAGCAAAAGAAGAGCCCCGGCGATCGTGCCGGGGCTCAATTTACATGGGATCACGAAGATCAGTATCTCGCGACGACCGGCCCTCCGAACCGATAGTTCAGGCGTATCGTCAAGAGATCCACGTCTTGTCCGATCCGGTTGGCAGCGCCGGCTACGATGGGATTGACCACCGAGAACGTGTTGTTCGCATCGCCCATGAAAAGGCGGTCATATTCGAGCCCGACGGACCAGTTCGGAGTGAACCCGTATTCGAAGCCCACGCCGACGGTGCCACCCCAACGGGTCGACGTCGCCGACGCCACCCCAATTCCCCCGACCGTCGTCCAGATGTCATAGCGATTGCTGGTGACCGCGGCACCGCCCTTCACGTAGAACAGCGCGGCATCCCAGGCCCAGCCGAGCTGGCCGGTGAAGAGACCCAGTCCGTCGGTCTTCGTTGTCGTCGAGAACCTCGGATCGATCAGGCTGAGGCGCGAGCTCTTCAGGTCCGCCCAATCACCCTGTCCTTCCAGGCCGAACACGAACTGGCCTGCCTGCCAGCGATAGCCGAGTTGTCCGCCGAAAACGCCACCGGAGCGCGAGCTGCACCCGTCGGCCACGACACCTCCGAGGGCGGGGAGGAAATCCCAGCAGGTGCGGCTCTCACCCCAGCCGCCATTCGCACCGATATAGAAGCCGGTCCAGTTGTAGACCGGCGGAGGGACCGGCACAGGCGCCGCCTTGACGGCCATGTCAGCAGACAACGCCGGCGTGGCCATGCCGACAATCGCGGCGACAGAAAGCAAAAATCTCTTCATGGAATGATCTCCGGGTCTCTTCGCGTTAATCGAGAAAAGCAGTCCTTGCGCTCGCCCAATCGGGGCAGTGGTCGAAGCCTAGATGTGAGTCACGAATAGGCGCGTGCCAAAATGGCAACACTCAAGGGCAAACGAACACCATGCTCGGGCTCTGCTTTCAACTTCGGTGCAGCACGAAGCTCGTTCTGCCGGAGAGGCAGCGTCGAGCCGGCTCACTGTTCGACGAGCCAATCGGCAATGTTCTGCGAGGGGATCAATTGCCTGGGGAGGTGCGGATTGATGGTGCCGGCAAACACGACCAGCCCTTCGTCCAGTTTTGATCGCGCGAACGCCTTGGCGTCCGATTCGCTTGCAAATGTCCTGGTCTCGCGAGGGCTGCGCGCCCGTCGAGCCAGCAGACCACGTCGGCGAATTTCATAAGTGACATACCAGATGGCCGACACCGCGACACCGGGCGAGAGCGAACAGCCCTAGCGACACACCATCTGGCCGGCGGCCGCGCCTTGACCTTGGTCAAGGGCGCGGACCGTAAAAATACGGGCGCCGCGGCCCGAGTTGAGGGAGAAGCGGTTCGATCAGAAGCGCGAGTGAACCGCGACCAGCCTGCCGACCGTCGGCATCGCGGGCTTCACCTCCGGCCCGAGAAGGACAAGGATGCCGTCCAATGCCTGCACGTTCGCAAGGACGATAATCAGCGCCAGTTCTTTTGCATCGCATTCATTACGGTGTCTGCCTTGTGCGACTTGCAGTACTTGCCGATTACCTTGCCGTTTCGCTCGACGTAGCGAAAATCGACGACGGTCAGGTTCTTCGATGCGCTGAAATAGCCCGACATCCAGGAGCTGATCAACGTTTGCCGTTCCTGGTCCGACTCCAGCAATTGCTTGCAGGTAATGAGGGACAGGTCGACGACGACTTGCGCTTTGGCCACGACGCTCGTGGCAAGGAGTGCGACGGTCGCAATGGCAAGAATCGATGGTTTCATTGTTATCTTCCAACCCTGTTTGATCACTGGCCGGCCGTAGAGCGCTCAAGGCCGGCCATCACGGTCTGAGTGGGATTGGTCGCGCACCACGCCTTCACGCTTGCGACATTTCGCGCATACGCGTTGAGATCGACAAAGACGTATCCCTTCTTTTGATTGAACCAGCCGCTCATCCAGGCAGAAAATACGGAAGAATCGCCCGGGGACATGGCGAGGTACTGCGAGCAAGTTATCCGCGCCATATCGACGCTCGTCTGCGCTTGCAGCGGGCCCGACAACGCCGCGCCGGCAAGAGCCAGGCACACAGTGATTTTGTTCATTCGATTTCTCCCAAGCTCCGCGCACGGTGATTTCTATCCAGCGATCTGCGCCCTCACTGACAGACAAGGACCGGTGTCTTTGCTTGCGCCAGCACCTTGTTTGTCACACTGCCGATGAGAAGCTTGGAGAGCCCGCTGCGCCCGTGCGATGACATAACGATGAGATCGCAGCCCTTATCATCGGCTGCTGCGATGATGGCTTGATGCGGTTGCCCGCTCTCGACTTGGCTTGTCTCGCAGGGAACGCCGGCCTCCCTGGCCGCGTGTGCGGCGCGATCCAACGCGCTCGTGGCCTCTTCCTTGCGTATCTCGGCAAATCTCGCGAGCAGATCACGGTACCGCCCTCCTATTTCCGAGAGTGGCTCAACGACGAAGATGACCGATACTTTGGCTCCGACGGATTTCGCCAGCGCCACCCCCTGCTTCACCCCTTGCTCCGCCAGTTCCGACCCATCTGTCGGAATGAGAATGTGCCGGTACATGCCTTTACCTCCCGGTTATCTGGATGACGTATCGCCGCCCGCCAAATGCAAGCTGAACCTGAGCCTCGGGCCTGGCCTTGAGATAGATCAATCCATCGCTCAGCGCCGCACCCCGGACGCTGATCGTCGCTCGGCGGAGCCGCCTTCGACCTGCGGCCCATCTGAGGCAGGGCGAATCGAGCGCGAGTTCACCGCAGCGAAATCGTCAGTCCGCCCAGATTGGCGGCGAATTCCAATCCTGCTTTCGGTCCCTTGAGCATGAGCACAACGCCCTGTTCATTTCGCAGGCTCACCCCGCCTACGCCCCCGGCCCATGCGCCACCGGCTCCGACCAGCGTGTAGCTGCCGGCGAAATCGTTGACGTCCCTGATGCCTGAGGCGGTGCCTTCCAGCCAGGTCACCGACGCACCGGCAGTCACGCCGAGGCTGAAGCCGGACGCGATGAACCGATAGTGCCGCCCGCGGTAGGTCAACGTGCCGCTGCCGCCGCCGCCGCCCACGACGAGAGCCGCCTTCACGAACTTGACCTGAACATGGCCGACGGCCTGCGCGAAGCATGGCGCGACCAACAGGACCATCGCCGCAAGCGCCAGTATGACGGAACGGATCATGGATCGCGTCACTGCGGTCCCCTCCTCGCTCAGGGATTTGTCGGGTCCACTTTCTTCCAGGTGTGATCCGGATCGAAAACGATCATGCGCTTGGCGAGGAAATCGGTGCGTGGGCCGAGATCCTTTTGATAGACCGTGCCTGCGTGGTTGACCAGGAAGGTCATGACGCCGGAATTGCCGTATTCGGCGGGATAGGCGACCAGGGCGAATCCACCGATCATCTTGCCCTTCACAACGTAGTTCAGCGCGCCGCCCGGGGCGTCGGAGCCCTGTGCCTTCAGGATCCGATAGTAGTAGCCGTGGTACGGCATGCTCTGCTCGCCGACCTTGTAGCCTTCCGCAGCGGCCTGGGCGGCCAGTTCGCCGAGCGGGCTTGGATCCTTGTCGTCGCGCCAGAACAACCCGTCCGTCTTGCCCGGCCTGCTGACGATGCGCTGCGCATAGGCGCCCACACCCTCGCCGCGATCCTTCTCTGCGTATTCGTTCTGTGCGTCGACATAGGCAAGACTGGTCTGGATCGCGGCCAGCTCATTGCGGCCGATCCTGCGGTAGAGGATTTCGCGCCGCCCCGCGGCGGCGTCGAAACTCCAGCCGTCCTTGTTGTTGACGATCGGGATCGGGAACGGGAAATCGTCCCTCCCCAGAATCAAGGTGGCTTTCTTGTTGTCGTCAGCCTTGATCGAATGCTTGGCGTCGTAGGCCGAAAGAAAGCTCTCTCGCGCATTGGCGTCGGCGACATCGTCCCCCGACTCGATGATATCGGCGGCATCGCGGCCCAGCACCTTCAGCATGGCCCGACTGGTGCCGGCTTTGACCGCGGTTACCAAGGCAGACGCCGCGTCTTCCGGATTGGGGAAACCTTGCTGGGCGCGCGCAGGAGACAGCAGCAGAGCAAGTGCTGTTGCCGCGGCCACGCCGATGCAGGCAATACGATCCAGTCGCGAGTACGAGGGGCCTGTCATCGTGATGCCTCCGACGGGGATGGAATCTTCGCGCCGGCGGCAAGCCAGTCGTTGTACCTGCGGAACTTGAGTCCGAGCTTCTCGTAATAGACCCTGAGATAGCCGTCGGCGCCGCGCGTCACCGCCGCCGGCATGACCTGCTCGACCTCCTGCGCCATCACGCCGACATAGCTCTTGTCGCTGCCAAGATAGGAGAAGCGATAGTAGCCGAGGCCGTTGGCGAGATGTCCAAGCAGCTCGATGTCGTGCTTGAGCGCGATGTCGGAGCGTCGTCCACCGCCACCGCCGCCGCGGAAGCCGCCACCTCCGCCACCACCGCGGAAGCCGCCTCCGCCGCCGCCACGGCCGGCAAAACTTGCGCCGCCGCCGCCGCGCGGCATGCTGGCCATACTCGATCGCCCGCGCGCCGATGCCGCCGCAGCTGCCCGTCCGGACGATACGTTCATGGCGCCACCGCGACTACCACCGCCACGATTCGCCGCAGCTGCGCGGTTACCGGCATTGCCGCGGTTTGTGGCCTTTGCGCGATCGCCGCCGCCCTTGGCCTTGTTGCCGGCACCGGCGCGGTCGCCACCCTTGGCGCGATCGGCGGCACCGGCACGGTCACCACCTTTGCCGCGATCGCCCGCACGGTCTCCGCCGCGATCGCCTCCACGGTCTCCAGCCCGATCTCCCGCCCGATCTCCGGCGCGATCACCGCGGTCTCCTGCCCGGTCACCGGCGCGATCTGCGCCCGGGCGATCGCCGCCGGGCTTGAGAACCTGCTGACCATCGCGGCCGCGAAAATCCATCCGATCGCCGGCGCCGGCCCGATTGGCGTTGCCGCCGAAGCGCTGCTGGACGTTGCTGTTGTTGTAGCGGACGCCCTGCCGATGCGCCGGATTATGCTGCCAGCTGTTCCCGATATTATTGACCCTGTTGAAATTGTTCACATAGACGTTGCGATTACCCCAGTTGAAGCCGCCGCCCCAATAATTACCCCAGCGTCCGATCGCCCATCCGGCGCCGAAGGCAAGACCTGCCGCGATCACCCCGGCGCCGACATAGGACGGATAGCCGAAATAATACGGCGGATAGTCTGCATAGGGCCACGCGCCATAGACCGTCGCGGGATCATAATAGGGCACGTAGACCGTGTTCGGATCGGTCTGCTCGATGACGATGACTTGCTTGCTCTCCTGAGTCTGGACGCTGACCTTCTGCTGCTTGGTCGTCACCAGCTTGTTGTTGGCCTGCGCCTTGCTGCGCAGCCGCTGGATCGCATCCATGACGTCGGGCTGCTGCGCCAGCACGGCATCGCCCAGATTCTTCGTCCAATCGATCTTGTCGCTCATCATCGCGAGCACGTCGGCGGTGCTCGCGAGCGCCTTCACGCTGTCATCCCAGGCCTGCTTGTCGACCTCGGCCTTCAGCGCATCCCCTTTCAAGCTCTTGCGCTCCTTGAGCCAACGATCGGCCTGCACGACCTCGAGCGGATAGGTCGATGCCGCCAGCACGTTGGCGAGCAGCGAGTCAGGATAAAGCGCGATCGGCGCCACCAGGGCTTCCAGCTGTTCCGGCTTCAGGAGCTGATCGGCAGGCTGCGTTGTTGCCGCGGCCGGCTGGCTGGCCTGGGCCGGCGGCTTGTCAGCCGTCTGCGCGGTTGCGGCAACGGACGTCACCGACACCAGCAAAACCGCCAGCATAGTCTTGCCCCAACGAAACATCGCGACCTCCATCGACACCAACGGTCGACAGCATCGGCCACGGTCCCGTCCCCTCCTTGATCAAGATCAAGGAAACGGCCCTTCCGTTCAGCTTCCGGCTTGGCTTTCGGCTTGGCCCGGCTGTCGCGACGCTAGGTGGATGCGGCGATCGTGAATCAGGTTCTCGAGCCGATGGGCCGCAACGTTCACCGCCGTGACGGCGCGCTCGGCCTTGTCGTCCTCGACCGGCTGGTCGCGCTGCGTTCGCAGCACCTGGTCGATTTCGCGCTCGATCTCTTCCAGCTCCGGCTCACGCCCGGCCGCGCGGACCCGAGGCCCCAGCGCGTAAAGCATATCGAGCGCCTCCTCGCGGCTCGGTGTCTCGACCGGTCGAAGGAATTTCCACGCTGCCGCAAGCACGGACGCAAGTCCTCCGGCGATCATCGGCGCCAGGAAGATCGCATTGCCCCACTGGTCGAGAAAACTCTCCCTGGTCCCCTCATAGACCGCCGCCGCTCCCGGATGCACCGGGATGTAGGCGCCTGCGTCGGTATCGGGCGTAGCGATCTGGGAGAGTGCCGGCAGCTCGGCAAGCAAATCCCGTCGCGCATTCATGATCGACTGCGTCAGGTCGCCGATCAGGTCATTCCCGAGCTTCTTCTGCGCCACCAGATAGAACGACGTCTGCAGCGTCGTCAGGTCGTCGGCAGGAACAGGCGGCGAGCCGCGCAAGGTCCCCTTCGGTACGTCGAAGCTTTCATAGGCGCGCTCCTTTTCGGCGATCGCTCCGGCGGACTCGATGGCGATGATCACCGGGCCGGCTCGCGTGGTGCGCGAGAAGACATTGCGCAGCAGCGAAAGATACTTTTCGGTCAGAGGCATGACGAGCAGGATCGCCCGGACTTCCTTGGTGTCGAGCGCCCGGCGCGCGTCCGCGGGGGCGAGCGGCTTGAATGTCACGCCTGCGCGCGTCAGGTCGTATTCGTCAGTCAGCACCTTGATCAGCTTCTGATTGGCTTCGGCGCCGATCACGCCGATGGTGGCGCGTTTCAACTCCGCCACATCAGATATCGCAGCGCCGGGTGGCGCGACCAACAGGACGGTGGCGTGGGCCAACACGATAACGGCCTGGGCCTGCGAGAGATCGCCGACGTCTCCACGGACGACCGCGAGGTCGACCTTTCCGGACGCGAATGCCTTGGCGGACTCGAGCGGTCCCGGCGTCTGGACCAGGCTGAGCCGGACTGGCGCTTTCGACTGGGCGAACTTTCCGGCGATCGCCGAGACCAGCCTCCCGGCCTCGCCGTCCAGCGACCCAACCGCGATCGTCAAGGTCGTCGGCCGCTCGTACCAGCGATAGGCCAGCAAGCCTGCGCCCCCAACCAAAAGGGTGAGGCCGGCCACCAGGGCGATGCGCAATGACCTCGGCAACCTGCTGGGATCCACGGCGCGCTACCCAATCGGTCCGGCGTCAGCCGACAACGGTCCGGCGGCGCTGAGCCAGCGCGGGGAGCGGACGCCTCTAGATCTTGCAACGATGATAGTTGACCTCCATCCCCTCGATGCCCGGGAACTGGCGCGTAATGGTATCGTCGTCGACGGCCTTAAGGAAGAACTGCACATTCGATACCATGATTCCCGACGCGCAGCCGACGATGATGTTGATGTTCTGGCCGTCATCCTTGCGCGATTTGATCTTGCAGTTCTCGAACTTGCCCCGGAGGCGATCGGGTTCGGCGATGAATCCGCCGCCATGGACGCCTGAGAAGTTCGTGAAGGTCAGCTGGTTCGCCCGGCCCTTGTGGGCGAACACCTTTCGGCATTGCTCGGCGCTCGTGGCCCAGGCGCCCGTGAGATCGAAAGCCTGCGCGTAACCCGGCAATCCGAAAATCATGCCCGTCACCACGATTGCGCGAAGCTTACAGGCCGGTTTCATATGCTGTCTCCCTGTTCGCGCCCATCAGTGACCGCTGAGCACCAGCGTCTTGATCGGCAGCAGCAGAGCTTGAATCCGAAGCAGCAGAGCGTGAACGAGTGCAGTCGCGTCGACGGCGTGCAGGGCAAAGCCTTTCAACGTGCCAGTTTTCGGATCGTCGATCGCGTCATGATTGCTGGTGTAGGCATTGACGACGCAACTGCTGCCTGGTGTCACGCCGTCAAGGCCGCCCTTGTAAAGCGGCTCCAGGAACACGAGGATCGAACCTGGCTTTTGCAGGCTCTGCGGGTCGATCAACAGCTCGCTGGCCCGAAACTGGCCGGCGGCGATGAAATCCTGCACGCTGGTGACAACCAGAGGAATGATCACCCAGGGTTTCGACATGCAGGTGGCTTCCGCGACCATGCCGGGCTTCATCACTTGGGCCTCGATCTGCCCGAATCCCGCCTGCAACATGTTGCGGCCCGCTTCGTCCGGTATCAGGATTCCGGCCGGCCGCATGATCTGGGCGACGAGGTCCCCGGGGCGAACGAGGAATTGCTCGACGCGGCCATCGACGCCGGCACGGACGAAAGTCTTGTCGAGATCCACCTGCGCCTGCGCCCGCGCGGCCTCGGCGCTCGCCTTCTCGGCCGGCAACAGCGTGGAGACCCGTAGCGTCGCCGATTGCTTGGCGGCGCTGGCGGCATCGACGCCGGACTGTCGCTGATCAACCAGCACCTGCAGCTTCTCGATGTCACGTTGCGGCACAATGCCCGGATTGCGGCGCTGCAACTCGCTCTTTACCTCCAGCTCGTCCTTGGCTTGCTGCAAGGAGGCTTTCGCCTCCCCGACCTGAGCGTCCGCCTTGACGACGTCGGCCTGCGCCGCGATCAACGACGCATCGACCTCGGCGATCTTTCGCTTGGCGGTCTCGAGCGCGGCCTCCTGCTTCGAACTGTCGAGCCGGAACAGAACGTCACCCTTCTTCACCGGCGCGGTGAAGTCGACATTGACCTCGACGACACGGCCGGAGCCTTCGGGCAGGATCGGCACGGTCCTGAAGTAGATCGCCGCGGAGGTTGTCGAGGGGTGAAAGTAGAAGATCATCGTGATCAGCGAGATCGTGAGCATCAGGCAGCCGGTGATCCCCCATCTCAGTTCGTACCAGACAGAGAAGAACGTGATCTCCTTGCCGAACCGCTTGCCTTGCCAATAGCGGCGGTAGAGGTAATCCGGCAGGATCGTCACCAGCGAGCAGATCATCAGCTCAAGCATGGTTGTGCACCTCTTGCTTCGCGGGCGTCCGGACGTCGGGACTGCCGCCAGCTACGGATTCGGCTTCCGGTTCGGCAGCGCCCGGCGTGGCGTCTGCTATGCGCTCGACGGAATCGGCAATGCTGCGCATCGGCGTGCCGAAATCCGGGAGGTCGATGAGTGCCAGCAACAGGCCGGCCACCCAGAAGATATGCATGTGGGTGAACAGCGATATCAGGCCGAGGACGGCGACGATCTCAAACTGAAGTTTCTGGCTCTTGTGCGCCATGCGCTCCGGCAGGCTGTGCAGCTTCCAGTACAGAGTGCCAACCCAGAAGACGGTGGCCACGAGGAAGATGCCCATCACCACCATCAAGGCGTCCGACCCGTCGGCGCCGGGAATGAAAAACGGCAGATGATGGGGGGCCGCCGGATGCATCTGTTCGCTCAAGTCAAGTCTCCCGGTCGCAATAACACCGCAAGCGAATCTTGATCGACACTGCTGACGATCCTATCGCGCTTGCTTGATCTGGATCAAGGAAGCCGGTCTGCTCAATCCTACCGTTCCGGGGGCAAGGTGGAAGATCGGGCTTAGGAGTCCCCAGCCATGCGAGACAAGATCGATGATCTGATCCCCAAGGCACACGAGATCCAGAAGCAGGCCGCGCTCAAGGAGGCGGAGAAAGCGGAGGAGCACGCCAAGCGTGCGGCTGCTATAGAAGCCGAGAAGCGCGCGTTGATCGAGCGCCTGAGCAAGCCCTCCGGGCTCAGCGAGGACGAGAAGGTCAAACTGGCGTCGACGGTGATTCAGCGGGCGGTGCGCAACGGGTTGAGCGAAGTGCAGGTCTATCGCTTTCCCAATACGCTGTGCACCGACAAGGGGCGAGCCATCAATCAGATGGAGGCCGGCTGGGAGAAGACGCTGACAGGCATCCCTAAGGAAATATACCAGCTTTGGGCTGACTACTTGCAGCCGCGCGGCTACCGCATCCGCTATCAGATCGTTGATTACCCCGGCGGCATGCCCGGCGATATCGGAATCGTCATTGCCTGGGGCGACTAGTCGAAACGATGGACGGATATCCATGGCGAAAGACAAGCCCGCTGGGAAGATGAAGCGCAAGGACTATGAAGAAGAACTGCACAAGCTGCAGATCCAGCTCTGCCATCTCCAGGAATGGGTGAAAGCGAACAATCTCAGGGTCATCATCCTGTTCGAGGGACGCGATGCGGCCGGCAAGGGCGGAACGATCAAGGCCCTGACCGAGAAGGTCAGCCCGCGCGTGTTTCGCGTGGTCGCCCTGCCCGCGCCCTCGGATCGCGAGAAGTCCCAGCTCTTCATCCAGCGCTATATGCAGCAGTTTCCGGCGGCCGGCGAGATCGTGATCTTCGACCGCAGCTGGTACAACCGCGCAGGCGTCGAATATGTGATGGGGTTCTGCACGCCGGCGGAGCACAAACGATTCCTCTCGCTCTGCCCGCAGATGGAGCAATACATCATCGAGGGCGGCATCATCCTGATCAAGCTGTGGCTCGAGGTCGGGATGGATGAGCAGCAGCGCCGCTTCAGGGCCCGGATCGACGATCCGCTACGGCAGTGGAAGCTGAGCCCGATGGACACGGAATCCTACAGCCGCTGGTATGATTACTCCCGCGCGCGCGACCTGATGTTCAAGGCGACGAGTTCGAAGCACGCGCCCTGGAACGTTATCCGTTCCGACGACAAGCGGCGGGCGCGGCTGAACTGCATCGCGTTCCTGCTGAAGACAATTCCTCACGGGCGGGTCAGGCGCGACAAGGTCAAGCTGCCCAAGCGCTCCAACAAGGGTCGCTACAACGATCAGGCCGGACTGCGCGGAATGAAGTTCGTCGAGGAACGCTACTGAGAGGACAGGCCGCGCAGGGCGCGCGGCCGGCCTCTCTTAGATCTATTTCAAGCGGATGGAAACCCCGCCCACGGCGGCCGAGACTTCGGCGCCGACCTTCGGGCCGCTGAGCTGCAGGATTACGCCATTGGCGTTCTGCAGCTGCACGCCTCCGGCGCCCGCGGCGATCGCCCCACCGGCGCCTGCAGCGCTGTAGGAGCCTTCGATCGAGGCAGGCCCTCTAAGATTGAGGGCGCGCCCGACCAGCTTGGTGGTCGAAGCGCCGATCGTGAAGCCGACGCTCATGCCCGACACCGTGAACGGATAGTGCTTGCCGCGCAGGGTCAATACGCCCTCGCCGCCTCCGACACCAACGATGAATCCACCCTTGGTGAAGATGACGGCGACCGAGCCGGTTTCAGCCAGCGACGGCGTGCTGAAGCCGGCCAATCCAACCGCCAGCATAGCAAGAATTCCGATCAAACTCACTTTCCTCATGGTGTCCCTCCGGAAACCGGTTGCGTTACGACTTGTTGCGCAAGACTCATCGCCGCAGGAATGCGATGACGCCTTGCGGGCTCTCCTTGGTCTATGATGCAGCCTTGAACTTCGGCGCGGCCGCTCGCGGCTTGCCCATCCTGGCCAGCGCCTCGGTCGTCACGAGCTTCAGGCCCTCGGCCGCGTCGTAGCCATGGATCTCCTTCACATCCAGCTTGCGCATGAAATCGATGGTCTCCTGCGTGATGACCTGGCCAGGGACCATGATCGGGAAGCCCGGCGGATAGGGAATCACGAAGTTGGCGGAGACGAGATCGGGCCCGTTCTTCAGGCGCCTGTCGATCTCGGGATCGTTCAGGCGAATATATTCGCATCCCGCGGCGTCATAAGCCGAATAGAACCCGCCGCGGATGTCGCCCTCATTCGTCTTCGTGCCGGCATCGCCGCGATAGGCGTCGTGGAAATGCGAGAAGTTCGGCAGGTCGGGTACATCCTTCATCAGGCTGTTGACCCGTATGTCGAAGTCGACCCTGGCGTTCGCACCGCCCTTGGCCAGGCCGCGGTCGATTTCACCGGAGATTTCGGCCAGCACCCGGACGAGATGCGCGACGTCGCTTCGCGTATTGTTGATGTTGGACTGGATCAGGACCGAGTTGCGCGAGGTCTTGTTGACCTGGATATTGTAGCGGCTGGCGAGCAGCCCCTTGAACGACGTTCCGTCGTACCCGGCGGTGCCGCAGACCAGCGTCATGCGGGTCGGATCGAGGCAGAACTCGTCGTCGTTCAGGCTCTTCAGGGCGCTCGCCCAGTTGGTCCCGGCCGCCAGATAGTCGGTGAATCCGCTCTGGCGGTATTGCCCCGGCACCATGGCATCCGCGCCGAGAACGCGGAAATATCTTGAAATCAACGGATTGGTGTTGACCGCATTGCGGATGGCGAACGCGATCTCCATGGCATTGGCCACCAAACCGTAACCCTCGAGCTCCATCTGCCGGCGCGAGACGTCGAGGCTGGCGATCAGCTGCTGGTTCGGGCTGGTCGAGGCGTGCGTGAATACGGCCTCCTTGAACTGCGCTTCGACGGTGTGGAATTCGATATCCTTGACCGCCAGCATCGAGCCCTGGCGGATCGCCGACATCGACTTGTGAGTCGAGTTGGTCTGGTAGACGCGCAGCCGGATCTGGCGCGGATCGGGGATCAGCCTGGTCTTGAGCAGAACCTCGTCGGACGGATCCTTGCCTAGCTCGGCCTGCTGTTTCTCATAGGCCGCAACCGACTTGGGATCGCGCATCCAGGCTTCGATCTCGTTCGCCGCGCCCATCGCGGTTCGCCGCCTCAGGAATGGTGAAAACCGCGCGAAGCCGAACCACGCCTCGTCCCAGAGGAAGATCAGGTCAGGCTTGATCGCGAGGCATTCCTCCATCACCCGCCGCGTGTTGTAGATGTGGCCGTCGAAGGTGCAATTGGTCAGGTCGATCATCTTGACCCGGTCGAGCCGGCCATCGGCCTTCGCGTTCAGAAGCGCCTGCTTGATCGTCTGCAACGGCACAGCACCGTACATCGAGTATTCCGTCATCGGGAATGCCTCGACGTAGAGCGGCTGCGCGCCGGCCAGCACCATCCCGTAATGGTGCGACTTGTGGCAATTGCGGTCGACGATTGCGATGTCGCCGGGGCCCAGCAGCGCCTGCACGGCCATCTTGTTGGATGTCGAGGTGCCGTTGGTCACGAAGTAGACGCGGTCGGCGCCGAGCGCGCGCGCGGCCTTCTCCTGCGCCTTCTTGATGTTGCCGGTCGGCTCCAGCATGCTGTCGAGCCCGCCGGTGGTCGCGCTGCTCTCGGCAAGGAACAGGTTCAGCCCGTAGAACTCGCCCATGTCGCGGATCCAGTCCGACTTGAACACGGACTTGCCGCGCGCGATCGGCAGCGCGTGGAAGGTGCCGATCGGCCGCTGCGCATATTTCTTCAGATTGTCGAAGAACGGCGTGTCGAACCGATCCTGCACGCCCTCCAGAATTGAAAGGTGCAATTCGAGGATATCCTCGACCGAGTAGAACACCCGGCGCACCACATCGGCTTCGGGATTGCCGGCCAACTCCTCGACGTCGCGATTGGACATGAGATAGAGGTCAAGCTCGGGACGCACCCGCTTCAGGATATGAGCCAACCGCAGCGCGGACGCATCGGACTCGTCGTTCAGCCCCATGGCGCCGGTCATGGCACGAAGCACGGGCGCATCGTGGCGCGAGCGCAGCCCGAAGCCTTCATTGATCACCACCGCCGCAATGTTGGGGTTCAGCATTGCCGCACAGAAGGCGTCCTCGAGGTTGCCCACCACCACGGGCTCATAGATGAAGGCGTCGACCGGACGCCGCAGCTTGCGCCATTCCGCCAGGAGCCCGGGCCAGTTGTTGGCCGGCACCCCGGTCACGATCAGGGTCTCGAAGTAAGGACGGCGCGCCGCCGATTGCCCCAGGGTTGGCGGAAGCAGATCGGGAACGTCGCCATTGCCCTCGTCCTGCGTGCTCCAGTCACCTGCATGCTGGCGGAAGGATTTGGTCTGAAGTGCCTGCGCGATCCGCGTCGCAAGCATATGCGAGGTGGCGGCGTCGCCCGCCGCCGCGGCTTCCTTCAGCGCCGCCATCAAACGAAGGCCAGGGTAGCCGTGGAACTCCTCCGTCACCGCAAGCGCCGACAGCGCCGCGTCATATGCCGCACGGTTGCCGCCCCTGCTCCATACCTTCGCCGCCTCAACCAGATCGCGCCAATTGTCGGCTCGTCCGCCGGGCCCGGAGAAGAACTGGTCGATGCGCTGCTGTGCCGGCTTCGCGTCGTTGGCCATGAGTGTCTCCCGATCTCGTGATCTCAGCGCTGGTTCTGTCCAATCGTACAAACCGGGCCCGCTGCGCCCTTTGATCCAAGTCAAGCTGCAAGCTGGATTGAGACAGCCCCCCAAGCGCGGGTGATCGCGACGTCTTGCGACGCAACAAGGCTGGATTGTCGCAGCAGTCCGCACGGCCGCGCACCCTAGGTGCTTGCCTGTGGCTTCCTGTTGCTCAATACGCTGTCGAGCGTACGCATCCAGTCGCCGCTATCGGTCTTGTCGGCAAGACCATCCGCCTGAAGCAGATCCCGCAATTGCGCGTGCGCGCCCACGATGCAGAATGTGATCTGGCGCGCTGCGAGCTCCTGGTGAAGGTCGTGCAGCATGCGCGAGCCCGCAAGGTCGATGAACGGCGAGGCCGACAGGTCACAGGCCACCAGCTTGACGTCGGGCGACACCCGGAGCGCCGCCAGCACCGTTTCGAAGATCGTCTCGGCATTGACATAAAGGAGCGAGGTCTCCGGGCGGAACGCGATGATCCCGGTCAAGGGCTCGACGTCATCGTGTCGCGCCCGGTCGGAATAGCGCCCACTGCCGGCTTGACGGCCCAGAAACGCGATATTGGGCTGGGACGCCCGCAACAGCAGCAGGAAGATCGAGGCGACGGCCGCCAGCAGCACGCCCTGCAATATCCCGAGGAACAGCACGGACACCAGCGCGATGATTGCGGCATAGAAATCGATCCGGCTGATCCGCCACATTCTGGCCAGCGCCGAAATATCGACCAATTTGTAGACGGCTGAGAAAACGATCGCGGCGAGCACGGTCTTCGGCAGATTGGTCAGCAGGCCGGTGAAGAACAGCAGGCAGAGTGCGAGGGTTGCCGAACAGAACACCAGCGCCAGTGGCGTGCGTGCGCCGGCGGCGTCGTTCACGGCCGACTGCGACAACCCGCCGGCGACGGGATAGCCATGCCCGAAGGCTGCGGCGAGATTGGCCGCGCCGAGTCCCAGAAACTCTTGCCTGACATCCAGCGGGTAGCCGTGCTTTGCCGCAAAGCTTCGTGCGGCGGACACCCCTTCCACATAGGCCAGCACGAGGCATCCGGCGGCGATCGGAAAGAGATCGTCAAATTCGAGCAGACCAAATGTCGGTAGCGAAAGTGTCGGCAAGCCGGTTGGGATCGCTCCGGTCACCGGCAAGCCCAGTTCTGCCAGCCCGAATGCGCTGGCCGCGAGGATCGACAGCGCGACCACCGCGAGCCCAACGGGCTTTCCGGGCAGCCTCTTCTCGCCGAGCAGGAGCAGCACCGTCGCAGCCACACCAATGCCGAGCACCAGCGGCCTGGTCTCGCCTAGCTGGCCGACAAGCTTGATCACGCGGTCGAAGAAGTTGTGGCCGCCCCCAGCGACGCCGAACAGGCTGGGCAGCTGGCTCATGATGATGGTGAGGCCCGCTCCGGCCTTGAAGCCCACCAAAATGCTATCGCTGATCAACCGCACCAGCAGGCTGAGCTTGAACAGCCAGGCGATCAGGCAGAGCACTGCGACGCTGAAGGCAACGAGACTGGCAATCTGCCCATAACGCGTGGCATCGCCGCCGGCCAATATGCCGACGGCGCCGGCGATCATCAGCGAGATCGCCGAGGTGGGTCCGACCGCGAGCTGCCGGGACGAGCCCAGCAGGGCGTAACCCACGCCGCCGAGCAGATAGCCATAGACGCCGATCTGCGGCGGCAGACCCGCGAGCCCCGCATAGGCCAGCGACACCGGGATCGCGTAGGCCGCCAGCGTGACCCCGGCGATTGCGTCCGCCCCAAGCCAGGATGCGCGGTAGTCGGCGAGCCAGTTCGCCGGCGGAAACCAGCGCATCCAACTCGTCTCTGCCTGGATCGACATCAAGCCCGCCGTATGACGCAACAATGGTCGCATGTGGTTGCGCCGGCGGGTCCGATGCGCGTTGATTCAGATCAAGCCTTGCAGCCCTCAATGTGCTTCAGATCTTGCGCGGCTCGATCGTCGTGACCTGCACATTTGCCAGATGACTGCCGGAGCGCATGGCATGCGTCAGCACCGCTTACGGACCCTCGCAACCGCAGCGCTGCTGCTGCTTGGCCTGACCGCTGCAGCACGTGCCGATGACCAACAGTCACCCCAGCGCATCCAGGAAGAGATCTGGGTGTTGCCGACGCCGCTGCCAATGTTCGCCTATCTGGTCCGTCCGCTCGGCGACGGTCCTTTCCCGCTGGTCATCATGAACCATGGCGTGTCACTGAACGCCAGGGATCGCAGCTTTTTCCCGCTGGTCGAATTCCGCGATGCCGCAATGTGGTTCGCGCGGCGCGGCCACCTCGTGGTGGCGCCGGTCGGGACCGGCTATGGCGCGGCAGCCATCGATGTTCCCGAACGCGGTCTTTATGGCCCGTTCTTCTCCAAGATCGGGAAATGCACCAATCCCAATTTCCTCGATCCGGGCCTCGCCGTCGCGCAGGTCGATCTCTGGATCATTGATTACATGGCCACCGAAAAGCGCACCTTGCCGAAGGACGTCATCGTCGTCGGACAGTCGGCCGGCGGCTGGGCGGCGATCGCCCTGTCGAGCCTCAATCCGCCGCAGGTCAAGGCCATCATCACCTTCGCGGCGGGCCGCGGCGGCCGTGTCGACGGCAAGCCCAACAACAATTGCGCTCCCGACAGACTGGTCGAAGCGACCGGCGCGCTTGGCCACACGTCGCGGGTGCCGATGCTGTGGCTCTACATCGAGAACGACACGTTCTTCGGCCCGGCCCTGTCAAAGCGAATGCACGAGGCCTTCTCGCGCGCCGGCGGTCGTGCCGAGTACCATCTTTTGCCGCCGTTCGGCGACGAAGGGCATTTCCTGATCGGCTCTCCCGATTCCATTCCCACATGGTCGCCTTTGGTCGAACGATTTCTCAACAAGGTTCGCTAGGCGGCCGTTCCCGCTGGAGGAGCATCCATGGTCCGACTTGGTGCCTTGGCGAAGTTGGTGCTGCTTGCAACCGGCATCAGTGCTGCCCACGGTCAACAGACGCCCTCACCGCCGGCAGCGGTGAAGGACGGTGGCGAAGTGGCCCCGCGGGGGACACGCGCGCCGGTGCGAGACATCAAGTATGGCGAGTGGCGAAAGCTCTGCTTCAATGCTGCCGGCGCCAAGACATTATGCCGGACGACGATCACCGGCACCTTCCCAACCGGGCAGACGGCCGTTCGCGTCGATCTGATCGAGCGAGAGGACGGCAGCAACCGCGTCCAGCTGTTCCTGCCGGTCGGGATGTATCTGCAGGCTGGCGTCAAGCTATCGGTCGACCAGAAGGCCGTTCATCGGCTTCCCTACACCTGGTGCGCGACCAACATGTGCATCGCGGCCGATGTTGCCGATCCCAAGCTTCTCGAGGACATGGATGGCGGAAAGACGCTCTCGATCGAGGTGGTCGACACCAGCATTCTGACGATGACGACATCGGTGCCGCTCGACCGATTTGCGACCGTGCGCAAGGGGTCACCCGCGTTGACACTCGATCAAGCCATCGATGAATGATCGAGACCGGCAGCCGCTAGACCACGCCAGCCAACAGCCGCTCAAGCGGTTGGATCAGCGAATTGGCCGTGAATGGCTTGGTCAGATAGGCCGCGCATCCCGATGCCATTGCCGCCATGCGCGTCGCCGGGTTGTCATTGCCGGTGATGTAGATGACGGGGATTTCGATGCCCTGATCCGCCAGGCGGTGCCGCAGTTCGATCCCGGACCCATCGCTGAGATTGATGTCCAATATCAGACAAACCGCGCTGTCAAAGCTGCCATGTCTCAGCAACGCGCTTCCGGTCTCGAACAGCCTGGAAGCAAATCCACACTCCCGTAGAAGCCGTCCGATTCCACGGAGCATGGAGGGATTATCATCCACGACGAAAACGAGTTTCGCGGTCGGCAAATCCTGGAGCCTCTACCTATCGCTGAATGACCTTCGCCCGCGTATGGATAAAGGGCATGTCAAGCGGCTACCGGCGCGCAATATTCTCGCGGCCACGATCGGAGATACGCTGCGTCACAGAGCTTTCATATTGTACCATGGGACAGGAGGGCAGAGCTGTCCGGCAGATCAAGCCTTGACTTCGCCCCCGGACGCGCGCGTGCCGAGCTGCTCCGCGATCGAAACCAGCTCGGCAAGTGACTGCACCTGCATCTTCTCCATGACCTGGTGACGATGCGCCTTGATCGTGCGTTCGGTCGTGCCAAGCTCGTGGGCAATCTGTTTGTTGATCCGACCGCACACAATCAGATCGAACACCTGCCGCTCGCGTGGGGTCAACTTCGCCAGCAGCGCACGCAGTGAGTCGAGCCTGGTTCGCTGGCCACGGGCCAGTTCGTGCCGCGCAACGGCGCGATTGATCGCCTCGATCAGCTGTTCCGACGCGATCGGCTTGGTCAAAAAATCTTCGGCACCTGCCTTGATCGCCTGGACGGTCGTCGCTGTGTCGGCATATCCGGTCAGGAAAACGATCGGGAGTGTCGACCCCAGCTCGTTGAGGCGACGCTGCAGCTCCGGACCACTCATTCCGGGAATGCGTACGTCCAGCAGGATACAGCCGGTCTCCTCGTCATCGGGCAATTGGTCGAGCAATTCCCGGGCCGATGCATACGTAGCAACCCGATAGCCTGCAAGTTTGAGCCGGCGCTCGAGCGCTGTACGAAACGAGGCATCGTCGTCGACTATGTGCACGTAAGCGTGCATTATTGCTCCACCGCCTGCCGATCGCCGCTACTCATTGAATGACCATCAGCCGTGGCTGAAAATACTGCGTTGGTCGTAAATCGAACCTTGCACCTCGGCAAGCAAGACCCAAACGCGCTACGCCGCCAGTGGCAGTGAGAGGTGGAATACCGCGCCTCCTCCGGACTGGTTCTCGGCCCAGAGCTGACCGCTATGCGCCAGAACGATCGTCCGCGCGATGGACAGGCCGATGCCCATGCCCTGCTCCTTTGTGGTGAAGAACGGATCGAAGATGTCGTTCAACCTGTCCTGGGGAATTCCCGGCCCGGAATCGCTGATGGAAATCACCGCCGATGCGTCCCCATTGACCTCCGTACGACCGATGATGGTGCGCCCGTAGGGCATTTTGGCCATCGCGTCCATGCTGTTGACCACGAGGTTAAGAATGACCTGCTGCAGCTGGACGGGGTCGCCTTTCACCCGCAGGGTCTGCGGTGAGGTCTGCAGGTAGATTGCGACGTTGCGCGCCGAGGCCTGCAGCTTGAGGAAATCGAATGCTTCCCGCATGGTCTGGTTGAGGTCGATCTCCTTCTTCTCAAATGGCGCACGCTTCAGCAGGCTGCGCATCCTGCGGATCACCTCGCTTGCCCGCAGATCATCGCGCTTGATGTCCGAAATGATTTCCCGCACCTCCTGAAGGTCGGGCGTCGGCGAACTGAGGATCAGCTCCGCGCTCTCGGCATTGGTCAGGATCGAGCCCAGCGGCTGGTTGAGCTCATGAGCGATCGAGGACGAGAGTTCTCCCGCAGTCGCCTGCCGATTGATATGGGCGAGCTGAGACAGGCGATTGCGGGCTTCGACTTCGGCACTCCGCCGCATGTGACGCTCATGTAGCAGAAACGCAATCAGAGTTGTTTGAACCAATAATGCCGTGGCCAGGGCGACGGCCCGCCAACGATATTTTTCCAGGAAGGTCGGTTCGCGGAAGCGAATCTCGCTGCCTGGTGGCAGGTTGGCTTCGCTGACGTTCCAGCGATGCATCTGCCGCCAGTTGAAAATGGGCTTCACGGTATCGACAGCCGACGGCGGCAAGCTTTCCGGCGACTCGCCGTCCAGTATCCGCAGTGCCCTCCGCGCTGCGTCGGCGCCGATCGCGGACGGGACAATCACGAAACCGCCGATCCCGCCCGCATCGAGGAAAGTCTCCGCTGCGACGACGATAGGGCGATTGGCTCTTGCGGCGACAAAAGTGAGGGCATCCGAGGGCGGATAGTAGTTGCCCTTCCCGTCGCTATAGAGGCCCGTGTAGATGATCGCGCTATGGTCGGGAAGCGCTGCAACCTGCTCGACGATATCAGGCATCGGACGCCCGATGATCTCGATGATGTCGAGGCCCGGAATGCCCGCCGCGGCCCGGTCCTTCCAATTGCGAAACAGAACCTGCCGCTCCCAGTCCGCACCGACGAGCACGACAGTCTTGAGCTCCGGCACGACGGCGCGAGCAGCCGTGACGGCATCCTTGAGCTTCGACGTCACGACGCCGCCGGTGACATTGGCAGGCGGCCGCAATCGCTTGAAATCGGCCTCTTCGACCAGCGCAAACACGATCGGCGTATCGGGCCAGAGCTGCGGACGCCAGCGCAGCGCAAGCTCAAGCGCAGCCGCTCCAATGGTGACCACCACGCCGATCGGCCGATCGCGATATTTCGCCTCGAGAAACCGCCGGAAATCCTCCTGATAGGCTTCGCCACCGAAACGATTGAGATCGAGGCTTTCCGTGTAGACGGTGGTCGGGGCGTGACCGTGGGCGCTCACCGCATCCCTTAAGCCAACGAACACCTGGTAGTAAAAGGGGCCACGCCGATCAGACTGGTCCAGCACCAGCATGGAATGCGGGCGCATCGCTTGCGCCCGGAGCACAGCCGGCGCCAACAGCGCAGCCAGCAGGATGACCAGTCCAGAGAGCCGAATTGCCTTGCCCATAGCGTTCGGAGCCGGAGACCAACGGGTTCAAAAAATAGCACCCGGTTATCGGCGTGAATATTGAAAAGTAATCTAAGATGGTGCGCATCAATTGCGAACAAATTGCCGCATTTGGCGCACCCTGTCCTTTAGGACAATGACCTCAAGACCAATAGAGACTGGCCGGGCCCTGTCGTAGTCATTGCGCGCGGACAAGCATTTTGAGCCGCCGCGGACGCTGCAACAGTCGTTACCCAAGAGAGTTAGTCCATGTTCGCTCGCCTCAATGTCAGACCGGCCAATGTACCAAGCATCCTCGGTGGGCTGACCGCCCGGCACGCCAACTGCACCACCAGCGAATTCCACTACAGGAAAGGCACCGAGATCTACGGGGAGAAGGAGCCGGCGGAGTACGTCTACCAGGTCGTTTCGGGGGCAGTCCGCAGCTACAAGCTGCTCTCCGACGGACGCCGCCAGATCGGCGCCTTTCACCTTGTCGGAGACATCTTCGGCCTCGAGAATGCCGAAACCCACCGCTTCACCGCCGAAGCCATCGTCGACACGAACGTGCACCTGATCAGGCGGATGAGCCTCGAACGCGTGGCCGATTCCGATTTCGCCCTGGCTCGCAACCTGCTGGTCATGACCACCAGCAACCTGCGGCATGCCGAGGAGCACATGCTGCTGCTCGGCCGCAAGACCGCATTGGAGCGGGTTGCCGCGTTTCTGCTCGAAATGGATCGCCGGCTGACCGGAGTCGGCGTCGTCGCCTTGCCGATGTGCCGGCGCGATATTGCCGACTATCTCGGGCTGACGCTCGAAACCGTGTCACGTGCGCTGTCCAAGCTGCACGCCTACGGCGCGCTCAACTTCCTTGGCTCGAACCAGCGCGAAATCATGCTGGTTGACCGCGACCAGCTGTCCAGGCTGGACAACTGACCGCGAGGTCAGGGGGATTTCGTGAGCGCCTCCTGGCGCTCGATGGTCTTTTGCAACACTTCGAACAGCACCGCGGTCGACCACCCGAACATGAGAATGCCGTTCATGGCCGCCATCGGTCCGATCAACAGCCACTGCTTGACCGGGATAACATCGCCATAGCCGAGCGTGGTGTAGTTCACGAAGGCGAAATAGAGCAGATTGCTGCCGGCGGGCGCGGCGCCGAGCACCCAATAGGCCAGGCTCCACACCACGATCTCGAGCGTGTGAGCCAGCATCAGCGCAAGCGCGGTGGCGACCATCACGCCGCTGAGCTGTAGCCCGGCCCGGCCGGCCGCGCTCAAGGCGACGTTGCGAAGCAACCCGATGGCCGCGACTGTCCAGAGCGAATGGATCGCGATGTTGATCGCGCTCACCGCTGATCCCACGAGGAGCTGAAACAGCATCATCGCTCTCCCGCCAGCCGGGCGCGGTCGTCCCGGATCCATGCCGTGATCAATTCCCAGGCGACCGCGAGAATGATTGGACCGATGAACAGGCCCACGATGCCGTGGGCAAGCGTGCCGCCGATCACGCCGACGAAGATGACGAGCGCCGGCGTGGTCAGGCCCCGCCCCATCACCAGCGGCTTCAGCACATTGTCGAGGACGCCGACGACCAGGAAGAAGAACGTGAGGGCGAGCGCCGTCGGGAAGTCCTTGGCCGACCATAGCCAGATGATAACCGGAAACAGCACGATTGCCGCCCCGATCTGCACGATCGCGAGCAGCATCACGACAAACGCCAGCAGCCCTGCGCTCGGGATCCCCGCCAGCTTGAAGCCAATGCCGGCCAGCAGCGATTGCAGGACGGCGACGCCGATCACGCCGCGGGAGACCGCCCGGATGGTCGCACCTGCAAGATCGAGGAAGTGCTCGCTCTGCTCCGGCACGATGCGGGACAGGAAGCTCCGGCACGCCGCTGCAAGCTGCGAGCCATACGGAAACAGAAATCCCGCCACGACGACCGCCAGCAGAAACTTCACCATCCCGATCCCGGCATCACTGGCAAACGCAAACAGGGTCCCGGCCAATGGCTTCAGATGCGGCACGACCTCGCGCAGCACGGCGCGCAAATTGGTCGACGCCCGATCCCAGATCTCATGGAGTGGGCCGCCGATCAGCGGCCAATCCTTGACCTCCGGCGGCGGCGACGGCACGACAACGTTGCCGGCGCCCAGTTGTTCGGCGAGCTCCTTCATCCCCTCTACAGCTCCGATTCCGAGCCAGGTCGCCGGCCCGATGACGACTCCCAGAGAGATCAAGGTCAGCACGAGCGCCGCGATGCCGGCATGGCCGCCGAGCATTGCTGCGAGCCAGGTGAAGACGGGATAGAGCGCGACCGCGAGCACCACGCTCCAGGCCAGGATCGGCACGAACGGGCTGACCAGGACGAACGACCAGTAGATCAACAGCGCCAGCAATCCGAGGCGAATTGCGAGCTGGATGAACTCGTCTCCGGTCACGAGCTGGCGAAGGGTTTTCAAGAGCGTGCTTTCGATTGAGCATCAGCTGCTACGCAGGAAGCGGTGCCATCGCCTTGCCGCGCACGGCTTGATTCAGATCAAGCGTGATGCGTCCGGACTTTCGCCGAAGAAGCGGCCCCGGTTCGGGGGCAGGAATCGGTCCGCTCCAACTTCGCCGGGATGCGTTCGCGGTCGGGATCACGAGCGCGATCGCGCCCCCATGAGGCGGCGGCCTGCCTATCCGCGGCAATTGTCCCAAGGCGAAGGATCAATCGTCCGCACCGCCCCCTCGCCACTTTGATTCAAATCAAGCTTCGGCCGGCCGCGGCTGACAGGCTCGGCATGCTCATGGACTGGAAAGCCGCTCTCGATTTGGCTGCCTTTCGATCACGACTGCCTGTGTCACCCCGATGTGGAGGACGTCATGAAGAATACCAAGACCCTGTCGGCCTTGATCCTGCTTGCGAGCATGGGCGGCATTGGCGCTGGCCAGGCGGCGCCGCTGCCGACCAACGTCGCGGCCATGAAGGGCATGGTCGAGAACAACACCGCCCTTCAGGTGCGCTGGGGCGGTTGGGGCGGCTGGCGCGGCGGCGGCTGGGGCTATCGCGGTTGGCGAGGCTACGGCGGCTGGGGAGGCTATCGTGGATGGGGCTATCGAGGCTGGGGCGCCGCGGCCGCCGGTGCGCTCGTTGGCGGAGCCATCGCGAGCTCGGCCTACTACGGCGGATATCCCTACTATGGCGGTGGATACGGCTATGGCGGCGGCTATGGCTACGACTATTGCCCGCCGGGCGGCGGCTATGGCTATGCACCGGCTTATTACGCTCGGCCGCGCTACTATGGATGGTAGTCTGGACATCGGATGCCAGGCCGGCCTTCGGTGATGTCACCGAAGGCCGAGCAGCGAACGCCGGTAGCCGCTCTCGCGCGCTTCATTCCTGCACACGAAGCCGCCATCGAAGCCCCTGGCATAGCGGCTTTGCCCTTTGAGGTAGTAGCGTCCGCGCCGAAAATCGAGCCAGACCACGCTATCGCCGGGGCAATGCCGCTGAGCCTGGGCTTCATAGCGGAACGGCGTCAGCGGCAGCGCAGCCGTCTGTTGCGCGCAGCAAAACAGGAAGATCGCGGCGCAGGCCCCGACGCCCAACCTGGCCGCCTGACGGTCTCTGCGTCCGTTCGACTTTTCAGCCAATTTGAAGTGCATTCATTGCCGCTGGGAATGATCCGTGTCGCGCTGAAGACGATAGCTCATATTGTCAGAGCTTCGCGGGCGAAGCACCTCAGAACGACGAATTCGGCACCACGCATGGCCAACATGAGGCTCGCTCAGGACGACAGCAATCCAAAGGCGATCGCCGCGGTCGACAGCATCCCGGCCGTCACGACCACGACCCTGAAGGCAATATCGCCGTCGGCCAATTCAAGCCAGCGATGCAGCCAATTGCGAGCGCCAGCCGGCTGGCTTGCGCCACGCACTCGCCGAAATCTGTCGCTGGCATACCCCATGACTGCCATTGTAGATCGCGGTGGAATGGAGAGACCAGTGCAGCTTGTGCCAAGCAGTCAGGATCACGTGCGGCGGCTTGACTGACCCAATTGGGCCATACGAGCCGGTTCGGCCGAAGGCCCGCTCAACCAGCGTCCTAGCTTCCCTTCGAGCCGGTCGCGTTCCGCATCGGACGTTCCTGCTCCGACGCGCTCTTCGAGGGCGCCGCGCCGCACATGGAGCTACTCTTCGGTTCCGCGGTCGCCGTGCGCGCGGTGCGGTCAAACGGATTCCGCTCCATGACCTTCAGCGAAGCGAGCTCCTCCTTGCTCAAAAAGGAGATCTTTCCCGGCGGAGTCATCACCATCTTGCCGATGGCCGCCGGAGCAATACGGAGCTTGGCCGACAACCTCGCGAGCTTGATCGTGTCACGAATCGTTCGACTGTCCTCGTTGCCGTGTAGATTGGAAACCGAGTGGACGCCGATCTTGGCATTTGGCGCCACATAGCGCTTCCTGCTCGCCAGGAAAATAAAAGCGCATGCCGAGTCGCATTCTCCGGAAACGTAAGTTGCGATTTGCCTCTGGTGCGCCAGCATGGCGATTCGGAAGCCTTCGTAGAGAGACCCGCCTCGGGAATCGAGATCGAGGCCAACGATCCGGCGCTCAGTCGCCAGATATCCGCGAAAGCGGACAAAGTCCCCATCCCTGATATCTCCACTGAGCTTCAAGACATCTCCAAAGCACCCCGGGACACGGGAAAACTCCATCGCGAGACAACTCGTCGACGTCAGCACGACCGCGATGCTCAAAACGCATCCTGCAATCCGCATCGAGCGAACTGCAGGCGCTCGAGAACGAAGCTGACCCGTTGCGACATCGCTTCGGGGTGGCCGCACCCCATGCGCGGCGCTCCGGCTCGTTGCGCGGGCGTCGATAAATGTCGCGCGGAGGACCCTCAAAGCATGCTTCCTGGCTGCCACGACGCTCCCCATCTGACCCGGGACCTCACACGATTGAGAGAGCATTGAAGCGCATCGTGGGTTGATCTGAATCAAACCCAATTCAGCAAGCGCGCAGGCGAGAGCGACGTTGACTTCTAGAGAGGGACGCAGGCCCTCACGCGCACGCGCGTGTTGATGATGGTCAAGCCGCAAGACCGGATGAGAATTGCTGGCCGGCGAAACGGATCAAATCTCCGGCGCGACGACGATTGTCATGGCGCGCTCGCACAGGCCGAGTTCGATTCGGAACACGTTGCGCGCGACGAATTGTTGATATGAGTGCCTCGCGCCGTGCAGTAGCAAGCTAAGCAGTTCGTCATCGAATGGTTGCGGGGTGATTGGGAACCAGCGAGCAAAGTGATTGATACTATCGTGCTCGACATCGCCGCAAAACAAAGCCCCGGCAATCCATTGAGATTGCTGGGGCTTTTTTCTAACTTGGTTGCGGGGATAGGATTTGAACCTATGACCTTCAGGTTATGAGCCTGACGAGCTACCGGGCTGCTCCACCCCGCGTTAAACCGTTGCGTGCCTTGCAGAAAGGGTGCCTGAGCCGGCCGGCCAACGCTTTTCAACGGCGCCGATCGATCCGTCCGGGGGCTTCCTGAGAAGGCGACCCGGGCCGAAGCCGTCGGGTGCGGGGCGTATGTATCAACGTGAGCCCGGTTTGGAAAGCCCCGGATGCGGGTTTTTGAGGATTTTGTGACGTCGAAATCGCCGGCTGTCCCGGCGGAATTTACCGCCGGGAACCCGGCCTTGCCAGACCGCGCGCAAAAGCGGAGCTTGGCGCGCAACAAATCCGTCAAGAAGACGTCATCCGCGGGGGAAACGCCATGGACCGGCCATTGAAGAGCCCGGGGCTGCATGCGCTTGAGGAGGCCTTTCTTCGCCAGTTCGAGCTGTCGCGCAGCGAGCCGGCGCCGACATTGCAGGCACGGCTCGACCGGCTGCGCCGCCTGCGCGCCGCGCTGACCGAGAATGAGGCGCGATTCGAGGCGGCGATCTCGGCCGATTTCGGCCACCGCTCCAACGTCGAGACCGCGATCGCCGAGACCACGCTGGTGCTCGGCGAGATCAGGCACGCGGCCAGGCACCTCAAGGGCTGGATGACGCCGCGGAAGGTCCCGACCACGGTGCAGTTCGCGCCGGCCAGGAACCGGCTGATGCCGCAGCCGCTCGGCGTGGTCGGCATCATCGCGCCGTGGAATTATCCGCTGCAGCTGACCCTGGCGCCCGCGGTCGCCGCGATCGCGGCCGGCAACCGCGCCATCATCAAGCCGAGCGAGCTGGTGCCGCGCTTCGCCGAGCTGCTGACCGAGGCGATCGCCAAGAAATTCGACGTCACCGAGCTCGCGGTCACCGATATCGACGACGAAATCGCAAGGGCGTTTGCCGCGTTGCCGTTCGATCATCTGATCTTCACCGGCTCGACCCGCGTCGGCCGGCTGGTGGCCGAAGCCTGTGGCCGCAATTTGACGCCGGTGACGCTCGAGCTCGGCGGCAAGTCGCCCGTGATCGTCGACGGCTCCGCCGACATCGACGAAGCGGCACAGCGCATCGCCTATGGCAAGCTGCTCAATGCCGGCCAGACCTGCATCGCGCCCGATTACGTGCTGGTGCCGCAGGCCGCGGTGCAGCCCTTCGCGATGCGGCTGCAGGGTCACATGCAGCACATGTTCGGTACCGATCCCAATAACGCCGATTACACGTCGATCGTCTCCGGTCGGCACTATGCACGGCTCGAGGGGCTGGTCGCCGACGCCGCCGCGAAGGGCGCGACCATCATGCAGCCGGCAGCGTCGAACGACCGCGAGTGGAAGGCGAGGCGCAAATTTCCGCCGACCGTGATCGTCGATGCGACGCCGGACATGACGGTGATGCAGGAGGAGATATTCGGGCCGCTGTTGCCGGTCATCGGCGTGCGCGATGCGGCGGAGGCGATCGCCTTCGTCAACAGCCGCGATCGCCCGCTGGCGCTGTACTGGTTCGGCACCGACAGCGCCGTCCGCGATGCTGTGCTGGCGCGCACGGTGTCGGGCGGCGTCACAATCAATGACTGCCTGTTCCACTTCGCGCAGGCCTATCAGCCGATGGGCGGCGTCGGCGCCTCCGGCACCGGCGCCTATCACGGCGAGTGGGGATTCAAGACGCTGACCAAGTTCAAGCCGGTGTTCTACCGCTCGCGGTTCAACCGGCTTGCCGATCTCTATCCGCCCTATGGCGCGAAGGTCGCGCGGCTGGAGAAGCTGATGCGGTTGTTGTCGTAAGAATCACGCCGTGCTCGCAATGACCGACGGTAATGAAGACAGGGGAAAACGTGACTGACACATTCGATTTCGTGGTGGTGGGCGCGGGCTCCGGCGGCTGCGCGGTGGCTGGCCGGCTGTCGGAGGATCTGGCGACGTCGGTGGCGCTGCTCGATGCCGGCGGCACCAATGACAATTGGGTCGTCACCACGCCCGGCGCGCTGGTGCTGATGGTCGCGGGCACCGTCAACAACTGGGCCTTCAACACCGTGCCGCAAAACGGGCTCAACGGCCGCATCGGCTACCAGCCGCGCGGCAAGGGGCTCGGCGGCTCCTCGGCGATCAACGCCATGGTCTACATCCGCGGCCATCGCGCCGACTACGACCACTGGGCCTCGCTCGGCAATGCCGGCTGGGCGTTCGCCGACGTACTGCCCTATTTCAAGCGCTCGGAAGACAATTCCGATTTCGACGGCGAGTATCACGGCAAGGGCGGCCCGCTCGCCGTCAACAAGCTGCGCTCGGGCAATCCGATCCAGCAGACCTTCCTGCAGGCCGCGCAGGAGGCGCAATTCCGCATCCGCGAGGATTTCAATGCCGAGGACCATGAGGGCCTCGGCATCTACCAGGTGACCCAACGCAACGGCGAACGCTGGAGCGCGGCGCGCGCCTATGTGCATCCGCATATCGGCAGGCGCGCCAATCTGCGCGTCGAGACCAATGCGCACGCAACGCGCATCCTGTTCGAGGGCAAGCGCGCGGTCGGCGTCGAATACCGGCAGGGCAAGGAAGTAAAGCAACTCCGCGCGCGGCGCGAAGTCCTGCTTGCCGCTGGCGCGTTCCAGTCGCCGCAGCTGTTGATGCTGTCGGGCGTCGGCGACGCCGCAGCGCTCGGCAAGCACGGCCTCGCCAGCGTGCATCATCTGCCCGGCGTCGGCCAAAATCTGCAGGACCATCCGGATTTCATCTTCGGCTACATGTCCGACAATCCGAACTTCGCCGGCCTCTCGCTGAAGGGCATGCCGCGGCTGGTCCGCGCCATCATGCAGTATCGACGCGAACGCCGCGGTCCCCTCACCTCGAACTTCGCCGAATGCGGCGGCTTCCTGAAGACGCGGCCCGATCTCGACATCCCCGACATCCAGCTGCATTTCGGCATGGCGATGGTCGACGATCACGGCCGCAAGCGCCACGGCGGCACCGGCTTCTCCTGCCATGTCTGCCTGCTCCGGCCGAAGAGCCGCGGCAGCGTCGCGCTGGCCGGCAGTGACCCGATGCAAGCGCCGCTGATCGACCCGAACTTCCTCGGCGAGGAAGACGATCTCGAATCGATGGTGGCGGGCTACAAGACCACACGGCGGCTGATGGAGGCGCCGGCGCTGCGCGCCCTGCAGCAGAAGGATGTATTCACATCCAACGTGCACACCGACGACGACATCCGCAGCATCCTGCGCGAGCGCGTCGACACGGTCTATCATCCGGTCGGCACCTGCAAGATGGGCACCGCCGGTCCGCTCGCGGTGGTCGACCCGAAGCTGCGCGTGCACGGACTCGAAGGCCTGCGCGTGGTCGACGCCTCGATCATGCCGACCTTGACCGGCGGCAACACCAATGCGCCGACCATCATGATCGGCGAGAAGGCGGCGGATATGATCAGGGCGGAAATGCGGGCGGGGTGACCAAATGCGTAGGGTGGCCACGGCGCAAGAGCGCCTTTGCCTACCCTATGAGGCTGCCGTCGCAGGGCCGCAGTACCAAAATATCGAAAACAACCCCATGCAAAGGAGCCGGGGGCTGCCGGCTTCGACACGACGACTTGACTCGTCGGGCAAATCAGCGGCATTATTCTATTATCCAGAAACCGCGCCGACTGCCCCGGGCCGTGCTCGTGACTTGATGCGTTGGAATCGTAGCCCGGATGGAGCGAAGCGCAATCCGGGACCTTCACGCATGCTCCCCGGATTTCGCTGCGCTTCATCCGGGCTACAAAGCTAGTTCAACAGAAAGCCGCCATCCACGGTCACCACCGTCCCGGTCATGTAGCGCGAGGCGTTGGAGGCCAGCAGCATGATCGCGCCGTCGAGATCGGACTCGGCGCCGACCCGGCGCTGTGGAATCCGTTTTGCCAATCGCTCGCCCGCCGGCGTCGACCAGAAATCATGGTTCATCTCGGTGTCAATATAGCCCGGCGCCAGCGCGTTGACGCGGATGTTGTTGCCGGCGAGTTCCAGCGCCATTGCCTTGGTGCCCTGGATCATGCCGGCCTTAGAGATCGCATAGGGCGACACCGCCTTGAGCACGCCCTGTCCGAGCACGGATGCGACGTTGATGATATTGCCCGGCTGCTTGCGCGCCATCATGCGCCGCGCAAGTTCGGTCGCGAGGAAGTAGGCGCCCTTCAGATTAGCGCCAATCACGGCGTCCCAATCCGCCTCGGTCTGCTCGGTCGACAGTTTCTCGATCGCGATGCCGGCATTGTTGATCAGCACCGTGATTGGACCGAGCGCGGCTTCGGCGGCGTCGAGCGCTTGCGCAATGCCGGAAATATCCGCGACGTCCATCTGCACCGCGGCGGCGCGGCCGCCCTTGGCCTTGATCTCCTCCTCGAGGCTTTTCAGCTTCGCGACCTGGCGCGCGGCCAGCACCACCGCGGCGCCATGCGCCGCCAGCACGCGGGCGAATTGTCGCCCGAGCCCCTGCGAGGCGCCGGTGATGAGGATGATTTCTTTACTGACATCGAATAGGTCGGACATCGACAGGTTCCCGGATGAAGCGGACGAGTGATAGCGACAATTGTCCCTGATGTAAGCAGGTTTGATCAACCAGGGGACAGTAGGAGATTGGGGCAGGAATTCCTCATCCATGAACCTCTTCGACCTTGCCACCATCCTCGGATTGGTGTTCGCGGTGGTGACCGGCTTCACGACCGGCCTGTTGCGCAGCGCGGTCACCATCCTGGCCTATCTCGTTGCCATGCCGCTCGCGGTCGCCGCGCTGGCGATGATCGGGCCCCACATCGCGATGCTGCCGTCGTCACCGTTTCCGCCCAATGGCGTACTGCTGTTCGGCCTTTTCCTCCTGATCGGCGTCATCCTCGGGAAAATGGCGCGGACGATGCTCGACGACACCATCGGCTCGGAGATCGGGATCGGCGACCGCCTCGGCGGCGCGCTGCTCGGTGCCATCAGGGTCGGTCTCGTCGTGACCACGCTGGTGCTGGTGTTCGATCAGCTGGTGCCGCTCGCCAGGCAGCCGCAGTTCCTCAATGGATCGCAATTGCGACCGATGTTCTCCGCGGCCGGACAGGCCGGATTCCGCTCGCTGCCGCCCGAAGCCACCATGGCGATCGAGCGGCTGCGGCGCGAGCAACGCATCTAGCCTCCTGCCCTGCTCCAACGTGCTCACCCGCCTGTTCCTGCCCGGCATGCACTTATGCATTGCACGTCCCTTATCGGCGCCGCCGAGCTTGGCTAGAATGGCGCCATCAAACCTTTACAAACCTACCCGACATCACAGGGAGTGAACCGTGGATCTTGGAATCAAAGGCCGCCGCGCCATCGTCTGCGCATCGAGCAAGGGACTGGGCCGCGCCTGCGCGATCGCGCTCGCCAATGAGGGGGTGCATGTCACCCTGACGGCGCGCGGCGCCGAGGCGCTGAAGCAGACCGCCGACGAAATCCGCAAAGCGCACCCCGGCGTCACCGTCACCGAGATCGTCGGCGACATCACGACGGCGGCGGGACGCGAAGCCGTGCTCAAGGCCTGCCCCGATCCGGACATCCTGATCAACAATGCCGGCGGCCCGCCGCCGGGCGATTTCCGCAACTGGACCCGCGACGACTGGATCAAGGCGATCGACGCCAACATGCTGACGCCGATCGAACTGATCAAGGCCACCGTCGACGGCATGATGGCGCGCAAGTTCGGCCGCATCGTCAACATCACTTCGGCCGCGGTGAAGGCACCGATCGAGATCCTCGGCCTGTCCAACGGCGCCCGCGCCGGCCTCACCGGCTTCGTCGCCGGCCTGTCGCGCAAGACCGTGATCAACAACGTCACCATCAACGGCCTGCTGCCGGGCCCGTTCGAGACCGACCGCCTCCGCGGCACCGCAAAGCCCGAGGCCGAGAAGCGCGGCATCTCGGCCGAGCAGGTCCTGGCCGAGCGCGCCAAGCTGAACCCCGCCGGCCGCTTCGGCGATCCCGACGAATTCGGCTATGCCTGCGCATTCCTGTGCGGCGCCAAGGCCGGCTTCATCACCGGGCAGAACCTGCTGCTCGATGGCGGCGCCTTCCCGGGCACCCTCTAGTGCCGCCGATTTGAAGCTCCTGCGCTGTATGCGGCGAGACCGATTGGGAACTTCAAATCGGTCAAGCGGCACTAGAGACCTATGAATCTTGCCAGAGCCCTCTTGCTTTCCGCGGTTCGCGCAAGAGGTCGCTGGACGAGTTCACGAACTTCGGAAAGGGGCGCTGGATGAGAGCGGTCTGGTACGAGCGGACCGGTGCGGCGCCGACGGTGCTCACCGTCGGCGAGATGCCGACGCCCGACGCGGGCCCCGGCGAAGTCCGGGTTCGCCTCGAGGCGTCCGGCGTCAACCCGGCTGACGTCGGCCGCCGCAGCGGCAACTATCGCGCGATGGAATTTCCACGCGTGATCCCGAACAGCGACGGCGCCGGGATCATCGACCAGATCGGCGAAGGCGTCACCCGCTTTGCGGTCGGTGATCGCGTCTGGCTGTTCAACGGCCAGCGCAACGGCCGTGCCTTCGGCACCGCGGCCGAATACATCGCGCTTGCCGACTATCTGGTGACGCCGCTGCCGCAGGACGTGTCGTTCGCGGCCGGTGCTACGCTCGGCATCCCCTGCATGACCGCGTGGTGCGCGCTGTTCGCGGACGGCCCGATCTCCGGGCAGACGGTGCTGGTCACCGGCGGCGCCGGAGCGGTCGGTCACTACGCCGTGCAATTGGCAAAATGGGGCGGCGCACGCGTGATTGCGACCGTCAGTTCGCAGGTCAAGGACGTCGAGGCACGGCTCGCCGGCGTCGACACCGTCGTCAACTACCGGACCGAGGATGTCGTCTCCAAGGTGATGGCCTTCACCGAGAACCGCGGTGTCGACCGCGTGATTGACGTCGATTTCGGCGGCAATCTCGCGACCACGCTGAAGATCATGGCGATGAACTCGACGATCGCGGTCTACGCCACCAACGGCAACCGCACGCCGACGTTGCCGGTGCGCGAACTGATGGAGAAATGCATCACCGTGCGCTCGCTGGTGCTGTTCGCACTGCCGCCACCGCTGCTCGCGGCCGCGCAGGCCGACGTCACCCAATGGCTGGCGTCGGGCACCCGGGTGCACAATATCGCCGGGCAATTCGCGCTGGCCGAGACCGCCGACGCCCATCTCGCCGTCGAGAAGGGCGACAAGATCGGCACCGTGATCGTCGACTGCGCGCGTTAATCTCTTCTCCCTCTGCCGCACGCGGTAGGGCAATCGCATATGACCGTTTGAGGCGATCGGAGTTCCCACAAACTCGTCATGCCCGGGCTTGTCCCGGGCATCCACGTCTTCGTTTCCACGCGAAGAAAAGACGTGGATGGCCGGGACAAGCCCGGCCATGACGGCGCGGAAGAATCGGTTCATTCGATATGCGATTGCCCTGCCGCGTGCGGGGCGCGGTCAGGCGAACAATGCGGCTGCTTAGTGGATCGGCGTGATGCGCTCGTCACTCGGCGACAGGCCGAACTCGTCGAGCCCTTCGGCGAGGAAATCGCCGAGCATGGGCTCGCCCAGCAGATAGCTCGCGGTACGGCCGTTGCGCCCGCGGGCGGCTTCGCGGCGGAGATCGGCCCATTCCTCGATCGTGCCGTCGCCGCGGCCGAGCCGCATCAGCGCGACGAGGTCGACCTGCTCGTCCTCGCTGAGCGCGTTGATGAAGCCGGTGATCTCGCGCGCCACCGGATCGTTGCCGTCGTCCTCCAGCACGTCGATCATCTCGTCGTCGGCGCCGTTCGAGCCGGAGTCGGGATCGACGATCCCCTCCTTGACATCGAATTCCCGCGCCTTCTCGATCAAGAAGCCAACTTTTTCAGGGGAGATTGCGAGTTCCGGCATTGCACACTCCTTCTTCCAACGAGGCGGTAACGCAGGAGGCGCCGACTTGATCCATTGCGCCGGCGTGCGGAAACCCGCATGGTCGGGCAAGAGCAACAAAAAACAGAGGGCACGCCGCATGCACTGGACCGTAGGCAAGGTCAGGATCACCAAGGTCGTCGAGCTCGAGACCGTCGGCAGCACGCGCTTCATCCTGCCGCTGGCCGGCCGGGAGGAGATCCAGAGCCTGCCCTGGCTGATCCCGCATTTCGCCAACGAGGAGGGCCGGCTGAAAATGTCGATCCATTCGCTGCTGGTGGAGACGCCCGAGCACCGCATCATCGTCGACACCGGGCTCGGCAACGACAAGCAGGGCCGCAACGTGCCGACCTGGAACAACCGCAGCGATCCGTTCCTGGAAAAACTGACCGCCGCCGGATTTGCGCCCGACACCATCGACACCGTGCTGTGCACGCATCTGCATGTCGACCATGTCGGCTGGAACACGAAGCTCGTCGGCGGCAAATGGGTGCCGAGCTTCGCCAATGCGCGCTACATCTTCGGCAAAACCGAATACGAGCACTGGCGCGACCATAGCGACGATCCCGCGCATACGGCCGTGTTCGCCGACTCGGTGAAGCCGATCGCGGATGCCGGCAAGGCCGAGCTGGTGCCGAGCGACCACCGCCTGACCGAGGAGATCACGCTGATCCCGACACCCGGTCACAGTCCCGGGCACATGAGCATCCACATCAGGTCCGGCGGCGCGGAAGGGCTGCTGACCGGCGATGTCGCGCATCATCCCTGCCAGATGTACCACCTCGACTGGTCGTCGACCGCGGACTCCGACCAGAGGCAATCGGCCGCCACGCGGCGCGAATTGTTCTCGCGCTTTGCCGATACCCCGACGCTGGTGATCGGCGGGCATTTCAATGCCGGCCACATCAAGCGCGACGGCGACGCCTTCAGGTTCATCGCGCTGAGCTAGGGCGACACGGCTCTACTTCGTATCGAACGGCGGACTCCGCTCCACCTCGCCCCGCGTGCGGGGAGAGGCATAGGCCGCCTTCGGCGGCCGTTCTCAAGAACGCCGAAGCGGAGCTTCGGCTATGTCGCATCGTCAGATGCGATCCGGGTGAGAGGGAGCCTCCGCAAGCGCAGGGCTATCGCATATGCCCTTGGCGACCGCGCAAGTGCTTGGCCTCGTGGTTCGAGACGCGCCGCAAGCGGCGCTCCTCACCATGAGGGTCTGCTATTGTGCCGCAAAACAAGACCTCATCCTGAGGAGCCCGCCGAAGGCGGGCGTCTCGAAGGATGGCCACGAGGGCACCGCCACGAAATGCGAGAGCCCTCCCCGCTAGCGGGAGGGGGAGCGCAGTTTTATCCAGCCTCGTTTCCTAGATCAAACTGGCGCGTGCGAGGAAGAGCGCGTCCGCCTCGCTGGCGGCGATCGCGGCCGGATAGGGCAAGGCCTTGGCCCGTCCGGGCAGGTTGCGCTCGAGCTCGGCGCGCTCCTCATCATCAGCAGCGATGTAGACGGTGACCCGGATCAACCGGCCGAGCTCGGCCTTGCGCGCCTTCATCCACAGCACCATCGGCTTGCCGGCGGCGACCTCCGGCTGATCGTTGACATTGACGATCACGGCGATCGGACGGTTTGCGGCGAGAAGCCCGCTGTATTCCGCGGTCCAGTCGCAGCCATCCTGCTCGGTCTGCAGATGGCCGGTTGCGATGAAGATGCCGGGCTCGGCCTCGCGAAAGAATTTCATGGAAGCTTCCTCATGATGACGGCGCCAGACCGTGCCGATCGCGCGGACCCGGACGGCCGCGGGCAGAAATATCGATCGACTGACAGTCGGTCAATGCGCCTAAGCTATTTCAAAGTCATTCTAAATATGCGATCCAAGAATCGGATATCAGGTGCGGATGGATTCTGACGGTATGATCGGGAAGCGGCAGGCGGCAGCCACGCGCGGCGCGGCGCAACGCTGGAGACGGACCCAGCCCGCCGAGGTCAGGGTCGACGACCTGATGTCGGCTGCGGCGGCCCTTTTCATCGCGAAAGGCATCGAGGCCACCACGATCGACGACATCGCCGCCCGGGCCGGCGTCGCGAAGGGCACCTTCTACCATTACTTCGCGACCAAGGCGGATGTGATCATCGCCCTGCGCACGCGCTTCGCGCAGGACTTCCTCGCCCGGGTGGCGGCGGCGATCGCCGAGCCCGCCGCGGACGATCATCCCGGACGGCTGTCGGCCTGGCTGCGCGGCGCCGTCGGAACCTATCTCGCCAATGTCGAGCTGCATGACGTCGTGTTTCACGACTTCCCGCATCATCAGCGGCAGTCGCAGGAAAAGGACGACGTGATCGCCCAGATCGTCGCCGTGCTGGAGGATGGCAGGACAGCCGGCGTCTGGGCGTTCCCGGATGCCCGCAGCGCGGCGCTGATCGTGTTCGACGGGATGCATGCCGTGGCCGACGATGCGATCGTCGCGGGCACGCGCGATCCCGAGCCATCATGCCGGCTGCTGGAAGAGATGTTCACGCGGATGCTGGCGGCGCCCCGTCCGCGATCATGACCGGCGATCGAAGGAACGGTCCAAGGCGGCCACGCCGGAAGGTGATGGCTGCAATGCCATGGCCGTGAAGCGGTTGAATTTCCCGGCGCGCTGTTCCATGAAGCGTGTCGAGGTATACCAGTAACAATCCTCAGGACATCGTAGGGAGTGATCGACATGAAGCTTGTTCGTTATGGCGAAAAGGGTGCGGAAAAGCCCGGTCTGATCGACAAATCCGGCCAGCTCCGCGACCTCTCGGCCCATCTGAAGGACCTGACCGGCGATGCCTACACGCCGGAGTCGCTGAAGAAGCTTGCTGCCCTCGATCCCGCCTCCCTGCCCGCCGTCGCCGGCAAGCCGCGCTTCGGCGCCCCGGTCACCGGCATCTCCAAATTCGTCGCGATCGGCCTGAACTATTCCGACCACGCCAAGGAAACCGGCAACCCGATCCCGTCCGAGCCGATTTTCTTCCTCAAGGCCAACACCGCGCTGTCCGGTCCCAACGATCCGGTCGAGAAGCCGCGCGGTTCGACCAAGCTCGACTGGGAAGTCGAGATCGCCGCCATCATCGGCACCCGCGCCAAATATGTCTCGGAAGCCGACGCGCTGAACCACGTCGCCGGCTACTGCATCTGCAACGACGTCTCCGAGCGCAACTTCCAGATCGAGCGCCTCGGACAGTGGACCAAGGGCAAGTCGCACGACACGTTCGGCCCGGTCGGCCCGTGGCTCGCCACCAAGGATGAAATCGCCGACGTGCAGAAGCTGTCGATGTGGCTCGACGTCAACGGCCAACGCCGCCAGTCCGGCACGACCTCGACCATGATCTTCACGATGGCGAAGTGCATCTCCTACGTCTCGCAGTTCATGACGCTGCTGCCCGGCGACATCGTCACGACAGGCACCCCGCCCGGCGTCGGCACCGGCATGAAGCCGCCGCAATATCTCAATGTCGGCGACGTCGTGACGCTCGGCATCGAAGGCCTCGGCGAGCAGCGCCAGGAAATCGTTGGGGCGTAGTTTACGGGATCGTCATCCCGCGCAACGGCTTTGCCGTTGCGCGGGATGACGGGGATACAGCGCAATCTCTCCCCTCGTCGTCCCGGCGAAAGCCGGGACCCATAACCACAGGGTTGAGTTGTTAGAAGGCTGTGGCCCCAGCGTCGCGCAACAATGACCTTCGGTGGTTATGGGTCCCGGCTCCCGTGCGCAATTGCGCACTAGGCCGGGACGACATCGAGTATGTTGCGTCATCGAGAGTCATACATTCACGGTCTCTCAGGATGACGATCGTGTTTGCGAAACGAGGTCAACCCCAATGAAACTCACCTTCTCTCCCGCCTCCCCGTTCGCCCGCAAGGTGCGCATCGCGGCGATCGAGCTTGGCCTGATCGACAAGATCGAGCTGGTGCCGGCGACCGTCGCGCCCGGCACGGCCAACGACGAATATTCCAAGATCTCGCCGCTCAAGAAGCTGCCGGTGCTGATCCTCGACCACGGCGACGTCATCCTCGATTCCTACGTCATCGTCGAATATCTCAACGAGCTCGGCGGCGGCCGGCTGATCCCGGGCTACGGCCCGCGGCGCTGGAAGCTGAAGACCGATCACTCCCTGCTCAACGGCATGCTCGATTCCATGCTGCTCTGCCGCTACGAGAAGATGGTGCGGCCGCAGGGCTCGCTGTGGCAGGCCTGGCACGACGATCACTGGAACAGGGCCTGGGCCGGCATGGCGCGGTTCGAGAACCGACCGGATGTGCTCGACGGCTCGTCGTTCGACATCGCGCAGATCGGCCTCGTTTGCGTGCTCGGCTATGCCGATTTCCGCTTCGCCGATTGCGGCTGGCGCAAGGCCTATCCCAAGCTCGACGCCTTCTACCAGAAAATGCTGGAGCGGCCGTCGGTGAAGATCTCGGCGCCGCCAGCGGCGTAACCAAGGCAACAGCGGGGAGCATGTGACGCGCGAATGTCTCCCCGCCTCTCACCTCCCGGCGCAGGTCTTGTGCATCGCCGGCCGGGCTCAACCACGACCGGACAATATCCCGTCGTCATTGTCGCGATCTCGACCTTGTGATGATGACGACGGCAGCCCAGTACGGCCAGCCGAAGGAAGGCCTTGCGGCGATGGATATCCTCGCCAACATCATCATTCCCGCCGTGCGCGACGCGCACTAGAACTTTCCTACGCGTCTTCTTCACGCGAACCGGACTCCACTTCGCTCGAAAACGCTAACGCCAAGGAATCACCATGAGCCTGAAGTTTGCCGCCGGCGATCTCACCATTCATCGCATCGTCGAGCAGGAGACGACATTCCTGCCCGCGCACGAGATGCTGCCTGGGCTGACGCCCGAAGTGCTCGCCGAGAATCGCGGCTGGATGCAGGCCACCGGCGCGCTCGACGACAGCGACACCTTGATCCTGGCGTTCCAGTCCTATGTCGTGAAGACGCCGCACCACACCATCCTGATCGACAGCTGCATCGGCAACGACAAGCCGCGGCCGGCTCGGCCGAAATGGAACATGAAGACCGACGACAACTATCTGCGCAGTCTGGCGTCAGCCGGCTTTTCGGTCGCTGACATCGACTATGTGATGTGCACGCATCTGCATGTCGATCACGTCGGCTGGAACACGCGGCTGGAGAACGGCCGCTGGATGCCGACCTTTCCAAACGCGCGCTACGTGTTCGACAAGGCCGAGTTCGACTACTGGACCGAGAGCAACGCGAAGGCGGACGTCCCGCCTATCGTGGACAGCGTGCTGCCGGTGGTCGAGGCCAAGCGGGCCGAGATCGTCGGCCATGATTTTGCGATCGGCGACCACGCCCGCATCCTGCCGACGCCCGGCCACACGCCGGGCCACGTCGCCTTCGCCTTCGGCCGCGGCAAGGATGCTGCGGTCTTTTCCGGCGATCTGATGCACTCGCCGATCCAGACGCATTATCCGGAGCTGTCGGCGAAGTTCGATGTCGACCAGGCGCAAGCCGCGAAGACGCGGCGCGGTTTCCTGGAGCGCTATTGCGACACCGACACGCTGTGCTGCCCCGCGCATTTCCCTTCGCCGTCGATTGGCAAGATCAGGCGGAAGGGCAGCGGGTTTGTGTGCGAGACGGTGTGACGTGAGCCAAACTCGCGATAGTCGCTCTCTGCCACCCTCCCCTGGAGGGGGAGGGTCGACGCGAATGAAATGAGCG